>DIYG01000146.1 GCA_002428935.1 Halieaceae bacterium UBA6060 | reverse complement strand
CTCGCCGCTGAGCAGACCGGGCGTATCTGCCGCGCCATGGAAATCGACCCTCGATACGTCGACGTCGCGATCCGCCGTTGGGAAGCCATGACCGGAAAGCACGCCGTGCATGAGGCCACGGGAAACACCTTCTCCCAAGTCGCCGCGAACTCGGCTGTAGATCTTGAGGAGGTGCTGGCATGAGTGACAAGGAGTACGAGGTGGGCTTCGGCAAGCCGCCAAAACACACTCAGTTCAAAAAAGGGCAATCAGGCAATCCCAAGGGTCGCCCGAAAGGCATTCGCAATCTCAACACGGATCTGGAGGAAGAGCTTAATCAAAAAATCGTGGTGACCGAAGGCGGCATGAGCTCTGAGACCACCAAACAACGAGCCATGATCAAGGCGTTGTTCGCCAAAGCCATGAAGGGAGACAGCAGGTCCTCTGGCGTATTGATCAATCTCATCATTGGACTCGAAAACTCACGCATCGCCAACGAGGCCGTCGAGAAGCTGGCGCCGGAAGACCTCGCGATCCTCGAATCCTACAAACAGAAAATCCTCAGTGAATCCAAAGACCCGCAGGAGGGCTAATCATGGGAAACCAAGACACATTTAATGCAATCGTTCGATCCGACTTCAGGCTGTTCTTCGAACGCACGTTTGCCGAGCTTCACCCAGGCACACCCTACCAGGACAACTGGCACATGCAGGCCATTCTATATGTGCTGAATCAGGTGCTTCTGGGACAAGCGGAGCGGGTGATCATCACCATGCCCCCGCGATACGGAAAGTCACTGGCCACAAGCGTGGCGATGACGGCGTACATGCTCGGCCAGGACCCCACCAAGCGGATCATCACCGCCTGTTATGCCCTGGAGCTAGCCGAGAAGCTATCGATGGACACCCGGCGGATCATGGAATCGCCTTTCTATCAGAACGCGTTCCCAGACACCCGCATCGGTAAAGGAAAAAACACCTCTACGCACTTCTCCACAACCAAAGGGGGATCACGGTATGCGACTTCACTGGGCGGGTCCGTTACAGGTATGGGCGCCGACATCCTCATCGTCGACGACCTGATGAAGGCCTCGATACTCCCATCGGCGAAAGAGCTGGATAATGCTAGTGATTACTTGCAGGGCACGCTGTTCTCCCGGCTCAACGATAAGGTCAACGGGCAAATCGTGGTCATCATGCAACGTCTGCACGAGGATGACCCTGTCGGTCGGCTGATTCGCAATGGCGGCTGGGAGATACTCAATCTACCAGCAATCGCTGAGCATGATGAAGATATACTCATTGCGCCGGGCAAACACTATAACCGGCGGAAAGGCGAAGTACTTCACGCGCAGCGCGAGCCCATGCCGGTTCTGCAGAGAATCGCGGAGGAAATGGGACCGCGCGTATTTGGCGCTCAATACCAACAGCGCCCTGTTCCGGCGGGCGGTGGCATCGTCGAGTGGTCTTGGTTCGAAGAGTATGACGAGCTGCCTGCAGAGGATCCAAGTTACATCACGGTCTCAAGCTGGGATACCGCTATGGTGGTGTCAGGCAGCAGCAGTTACACGGTAGGCACCACCTGGCGATGCTACGGCGATCAGTACTATCTGATCGATGTCTGGCGTCATCGCAGATCCAGCAGCGAGCTTCCCGATGTGATACACAACCATGCGCTCGAGCATGATCCGGACTTGGTGTTGATCGAATCCACCAATGGAAGCGCTGCATTAATACACACGCTTCGACGGCACTCGCTGCTGAACATCATGAGTGTCAAACCGGACGGATCAAAAGCCGAAAGAATGGAAGCAGAGAGTCCTGTGCTAGCAGCAGGTCGAGTGCACGTTCCCCGACAAGCAGAATGGCTGGAGGCGTTCCGATCCGAGGTGATTAAATTCCCCGAGGGACAGCACGATGATCAGATCGATAGCCTGTCGCAGTTCTTACTCTGGGCACGCACCTTGGGTCCGGATACACCGGGCGGCGAACGAGGGGACGGCAAACCAGGAGGCCCCCTGAGTGCCGCTGCAAAAACCGTCGGAAAAAACGTGTCTCGCAGTCGTATTCATTTCTATGGCGAAAGACGTCGGGTGAGCTTGCGTGGCATCGACTTCGATAACTTCAGGTTGTGAGTGAACACCGAAGCTGCGACTGAATGCTACTCGTAATAGCTTGTGCGGGGACCGACAGACGGTGTCGGTCCACGCCAAACTAAAGCCTGTAGTGGCTCAGATTTACCCCGACTGTGATTTAGAAAAGCTAGCAAAGTGGACGGTACAGAGAACCGAGCCGACTGTCGTATTCCGACCCTGAGCGGACTGATTCACGAACTTAGCGCAGGGGCTGCGGAGGGTTTTCCGTATCGATGTAGAGACATGCTCGAAGTGCGGTAGCGATGTGAAGATCATCGCCTGCATCAAAGACGAGGATGTCACTAAGAAGATTCTGGCGCTTGTCAATGCTTGGATGTAAAACCGGATGCTAATGAGCGCCCCTGTCCCACTCGCCACCGCATCGGGCAGGGTCAACGAGGGTTCCGATGTGGCGGCTATCGAAGCGTTGCGGGATGGAACCCCGGTTGAAGCGGTGACCGGAAAACGCCAAAGGCGGGGAAAGGCGATCCACTAGCTGTAGTAGCCGCGACCTGATCT
>DIYG01000034.1 GCA_002428935.1 Halieaceae bacterium UBA6060 | reverse complement strand
CAGGATTACGCCCAGAAGGCCGCCGTGAAACGACATCCCCCCCTCCCACACCCGCAATAGCCAGCTGGGGTCTTCGGCCAAGCGCTCGCCGCCATAAAACAGGGCATAGCCCATTCGTCCACCAAGCACCACGCCGAGGGCCGCATAGAAAATCAGATCATCCACCTGCTCTCGAACGACGGGCGTAAAGGGCTGGCGGCTACGCCTAACGGCAAGCCACCAAGCAAATGCGAGTCCGCAAAGGTAGGTCAGTCCATACCAGTGAATTTTCAGGGGGCCGAGGGCGATGGCCACGGGATCGATTTCCGGGTAGGTCAGCATAGGGAAGTCCCGTGTCCCGACTGTCGGTGTGTCTTCATGAAGGGTCCGTTTCTGTTCCGGTTAAGGTCTAGCACGCCAAAAGGCGGCATGGACCCCGACCGGTGAGGCCGGGCATTATCTGTCACGGTCCGAGCGCGTACAAATTTGGCTTCGGGCTCACCCCCACCACCGCCCGGAGTGCTGCTCACCCATGTGTCTTATCGTCTTTGCCTGGCAGGCCCATCCCAAGGCACCGCTGTTACTGGCCGCCAACCGCGACGAGTTTTATCAGCGCCCCACAGCCAGCGCCGATTTTTGGCAGGATGCTCCATCGATCCTCGCAGGCCGCGACCTACAAGCGGGTGGCACCTGGCTGGGGATCAGCCGTAGCGGGCGCTTTGCGGCGATCACTAACGTCCGTGACCCCAACGCTGGCGAGCAGCAGGCTCCTCGATCCCGTGGTGAGCTCACGGCAAGCTTTCTCCACGGCGACGAAACCCCCATGGCGTACCTGCAGGGTCTGGCGAAGCGCACGACGGAATACCAGGGCTTCAACCTGCTGGTCGGCGATGGCGTCACCCTGGCGTATCTCCACGGCGACCGCCTCGAAGCCCAGGAGCCCCGCGCCCTGGCTCCCGGCATCTACGGCCTGAGCAACGCCGCACTGGATGTTCCCTGGCCCAAGGTCATTGAGGCCAAACAACGACTGGCGTCAACGCTGAACGACGAGACCAAACTGCCGACGAAAGCCCTGTTGCGGGAGTGCCTGGCCAGTCGCGAACTGGCGGAGGACACAGCACTCCAAGGCCACGGTCTAGAGGGAGAAATGGCCCGGCGCTTGTCTGCGCAGTTTATTGTCACGCCCAGCTACGGAACCCGCTGCACCACGACCCTCTGCTGGACGAGGGACGAACAGGAGTTTAGCGAAACGCGCTTCGGCGAAAATGGGCAGCAAACCGGGGCCGATGAATTTCGTCTGCCCCGACCCAGCCCGTCAGTCTAGGGGTGCGGGAACGATTTGGCGCAGATCTCGCTCCGAGAGGAAACGGTCGAGACGCTCACGAACTTCTGCTCCGCTGTCGAGTCCGCGGACTTCCTGCCAGATACGCCGCGCATCGCTTGCAGTGATAGCCCGCACGGCCCGTTTCACCCGAGGCAGGCTAGTCGCGTTCATGGACAGCACGTCGTAGCCCATGGCCAGCAGCAGGACAGAGGCCATGGGATTCCCCGCAAGTTCTCCACAAATGCTCACCTGCTTGCCCTCGGCGCGGGCACCTTGAGCCACCTGACTCAGGGCCTCAAGGACCGCGGGGTGAAAAGCATGATAGAGATCTGAAACTCGCGCGTTGTTGCGATCCACGGCCAGGAGATACTGGGTCAGGTCATTGCTACCCACGGACAGAAAATCCACCCGACGAGCCAGGGCTCGCGCCTGGTACACCGCCGAGGGCACCTCAACCATCACACCGATGGGCGGTAAGGTGGCCTCGATACCTTCTTCTTCCAGTTCCCGGTGACTGCGATACACCAGGGCCAGGGCTTCTTCCAACTCGGGGATATTGCTGACCATAGGCAACATGATGCGCAGATTGCCCAGGCCCACATTGGCCTTGAGCATGGCCCGCACCTGGGCGAGGAGAATCTCCGGATGGTCCAGGGTTACCCGGATACCCCGCCAACCGAGGAAGGGGTTGGCCTCTTCGATAGGGAAGTACGGCAAGGCCTTGTCGCCGCCCACATCGAGAGTTCGCATGGTCACAGGGCAGGGGGCAAAGGCCTCCAATTGCTCGCGATAAATCTGTCGCTGTTCTTCCTCCGAAGGGAAGCGCTCCCGCATGAGGAAAGTGACCTCCGTGCGATACAGTCCCACGCCTTCCGCACCCCGCTCCAGGGACCGGGCCACATCGGCCATAAGCCCCGTGTTGACCCACAGGGTTAGCCGTTCATCGTCCTGGGTGACGCAGGGTAGCTCTCGCAGAGCTTCCAGATCGCGGTTGAGCTCAACATCCTGATCAGCGATTTCCTGGAAACGCCGCTGGATAGGCGGCGTGGGGTTCACGTGGACGTTACCGTTGTAGCCGTCCACCACCAACGTCATATCCCGCATGCGGGTGTAGGGCAGATCAACGGCTCCCATCACTGTGGGTACCCCCATGGCCCGGGCAAGGATCGCGACGTGGGAGTTACTGGAACCGCGCACGGAAACCAAACCCGCAAGGCGTTCCCGCGGGATCTCACCGAGCATAGACGCGGTGAGTTCTTCGCTGACCAGGATGGTTTGATCGGGAAAGCTCTGATCTTCGCGCTGTTCCGCCTGGAGATAGCCCAAGACCCGCTCGCCGAGATCCTTCACATCGACCGCCCGCTCGCGAAGATAGGAGTGCTCCATGGCTTCGAAGTGGCGAATGTGCTCGATCATGACCTGGGCCAACGCACCCTGAGCCCATTGCCCCGCTTTTATCAGGGCCGCAACCTCACCACCGATGGTGGAATCGTCGAGGATGCCGATATACACATCAAACAGGGCCAGATCTTCTGGGCTGAGCTTGTCGCGCAAACTCTCTGCCACGGCTTCAATATCGATACGCACCTGAGACAGGGCTCGCTTGAAGGCTCGCAGTTCAGCGCGACGATCCTCGGCAATCATGCGCGGCACGGCATACAAATCGGATACGGGAGACACCACCACGGCCGTACCCAAAGCCACACCGGGCGCACCGGGGACACCGCTGATGCGCGAATACATGTGATCCCGCTGCGGGTTGGTCTCATCGGGCACCTCACCGGTCACCAGGGCATGGGCGATAACCCCTGCGAGCTGGGCCGACATGGTCACCAGAAACGCTTCTTCGCTCTCGTCAAAGCGTCGTCGCTCTTTCTGCTGGACGACCAGCACCCCCAGAACCATGCGCTGGTGGATGATGGGTACACCGAGAAACGCATGAAAAGGCTCCTCGCCGATATCTGGCAGGAGCTGGAAGTTGGGATGACGCTCGGCGTCCTCAAGGTTGACGGGCTCTTCACGCTCCGCCACCAGACCCACCAGTCCTTCTCCCGGCGCCAGGGACGCTTTGCCAACTTGATCGGGGTTCAGACCCTCGGTAGCGCGAAAGATGTAACGAGCTTCCTGCCGATCACGCATGTAGACACTACAGACCTCCGTGCCCATGGCCATACGCACCCGCGAGACGATGATGGTAAGCACCTCATCGAGGGACTCCGCCGCGTTAACTTCCAGAACAATGTTGCGAAGAACATCAAGCACGGCTTAGGGACTCCGATCGCTTCCCGTCACCAGACCGGCCATGGGCTGGGCGAGTTCACGGAGCGCGCGCCGATAGACTTCACGTTTGAAATACACGACCTGGTTGAGGGGATACCAGTAGGACACCCATTGCCAGTGATCAAACTCGGGTTTCGCATTGTGGGCCAGGCTTACGGCGTCATCAGAGGCCAGCATCCGCAGCAGATACCACTTTTGCTTCTGACCGATACACAGCGGTTTTTGGCCCTTTCGCTGATACCGCTTGGGCAGACGATACCGCAGCCAACCGCGGGTGCTCCCAAGGACTTTCACCGAATCGGGGCCTAAACCTACTTCTTCCTCGAGTTCACGAAACAGGGCGTCCTCGGGTTTTTCACCATCTTGGATGCCGCCCTGGGGAAACTGCCAGGCATCGCGACCACCCACGCGTCGGGCCCACAGGAGGCGGCCCGCGTCATTTGTGATAACGATCCCGACGTTGGGTCGGAAACCCTGCGCGTCGATCATCCGCGGTGGGTCCTGAAAAAGGAGGACCGATGATTGTTCCATACTTTGCCAGGACTGAAAAATTGCCCCGGGCGACGAGCATCCGTAGGCTAGCGGCCCCGCGCATAGGCCCCAGACCGGATCGATCCCCCCATGACGCTCGCCATCTTCGACCTCGACAACACCCTGATCGCCGGTGACAGCGATCATTTATGGGGTGAATATCTCTGCGATCGAGGTGTCGTGGACAGCAAGACCTTTCGCGACGAAAACGAACGGTTTTTCCTCGACTACCAGCGGGGAGAGCTGGACATCGCCGCCTACGCGGCCTTTGCCCTAAGCCCTTTGCAAGGCCGAACTCCCGAAAGCGTCGCCCAGCTGCAAAACGATTTCATGGCCAAGTGTATCCACAGCCTGATGCTTCCCGCCGCAACGGCACTGCTGGATCAGCACCGCCAGCGCGGCGATCGCCTGTTGATCATCACCGCCACCAACGAGTTCGTCACTCGCCCCATCGCCCAGTTGCTAGGTGTGGCAGATTTACTGGGTTGTGCCGTTGAACTGGTGGATGGGCGGTTTACGGGCCGAGCCACAGGAACCTTGACCTACCGCGAAGGGAAGGTCCTGCGCTTGCGGGAGTGGATGATCGAAGAGGGCGAAGCTCTCGATGGGGCGTACTTCTATAGCGATTCGCACAACGATTTGCCCCTTCTGGAAGCGGTGGCAAACCCCGTCATTGTGGACCCTGACGACACCCTGGCGCTCGTCGGTGATAAACACGGCTGGCCCGCGCTCACCCTAAGAGACGGGCCGGAACCAAGAACCCTGGACGGACAGAGCTGGTCCGTAAGTGGTGCCTGAAAGGAGCTTTGAGGCTAATCGTCCTCGGCGCAGTGGGCCTGATAGCCCTCGTGATCGAGGAGCAGGCTTTCTACTTCAGCCACATCCTTGGGCTGAAGACGGAAAAACCACCCATCGTTGTAGGGATCACTGTTGATGGTCTCTGGCGCATCTTCAAGTTCGCCGTTGGTGGCAATCACGGTCCCGGCCACCGGCGCGTAGATATCAGAAGCTGCTTTCACGGATTCCACAACCCCCGCCTCATCACCGGCGGCCAGTTCGGCCCCCTCATCGGGCAACTCCACAAACACCACATCACCCAGAGCCTCCTGGGCATGATCGCTAATGCCTACGGTTACCGTGCCATCATCTTCGACTCGCGCCCATTCGTGGCTGCGAGCGTAACGCAATTCCGGGAGCACCTGGCTCATAAAAAAACCCCTGATCCTTATGAAATGATGACCCGGTCGGGTCTGCGGTCATTCTAGCGGTGGGCCGCCAAAACTCAACGCCGAAGGGCCTTACCGCGCAGGCTCGGCCCTCAGGCGACGCCCATGGCTTCACGGATAATGCGGCGCTTAACCGCCGGCGCGCGGCCTACCAGGCGCATACCCGTGTTGCGTAGCCAACGGAGGGGCAAGGCATCCTGTTCAAACAGACGCTTGAAGCCGTCCATGGCGGCCATCATGGTGAGATTATCCGCTTTGCGTCGCCGTTGATAACGACGGAGAACATCCAGTCGACCCGGTGACAAGCCGCGGCTCGCCGCTTGCAGCACCTCCTCGGCGAGCACATCCACATCGGCCAGACCCAGGTTTATGCCCTGCCCCGCAAGGGGATGAATGGTGTGCGCCGCATCTGCTACCAGGGCCGCGCCGGGGACCACGTAGTCCACCGCATGGCGCTGTCGCAGGGGAAAAGCTCGTCGCGGAGCGCAGCGCTCTACGGCTCCAAGGGCATATTCGCTGGCCTCGCCTAAGGCCTGGGCAAAGGCTGCATCATCGAGATCGAGAACCGCATCGGCCTGGCTCTCATCGATAGACCAGACAATGGAACAAAGGCGCTCTCCAGAAGCCGACAGGGGTAGCAAAGCCAAAGGGCCCGTGGGCAAAAAGCGTTGCCAGGCGGTGGCCTGGTGCCCTTGCTCGAAGGCCGCCGTGGTAACAATGGCCCGATGTCCATAGGCCCATTCCCGGGTGCGCAGCCCCAACAGCTCGCGAGTCGCAGATTGCGCGCCATCTGCGGCGACCAACAAAGCGCTGCGGAGGGTGGCGCCACAACTGAGGGTTAGAACGTTATGCTCCTCACCCTGGGTGAGTTCAGCGAGTTGTGTCTCGCATCGCAGCTCCACGTTTGGGGCCTGACGTACACACTGGGCCAGGGCTGCGATGATCTCGCGATTCTCAACAATGCTACCTAAAGAGCTGGCGGCCACTTCCGCAGCATCAAACTCGATGCGTCCCGTGCCCTCCGCATCCCAGACTGTCATATGGGAATAGGGCGAATGACGTCGCGCCGAGATCAGCGGCCAGGCTCCGAGACGCTGCAAAAAGGCGATGGAGCGTGGTGTCAGCGCGCTGACCCGGGGATCAAAATCCGTCACATCACCGCCTAAAGGAGACTCGGCGGCCGATCCCGGACCGGCCTCCAAGACACAGACCCGAAGGCTGCTGCCGCCCAGGGCTGCGGCCATGGACAAACCAGCGATACCGCCACCGACGACGACCACGTCAAACTCTTCCACAGCAACCTCAGCCATGACTCAAGGAATGGGCCGCCATACCCGCCGCTTGCTGGACAAAGGCCCGGCGCAATTCCGGCATCAGATCCATGCCGGCCAAGGCCAGATCTCGACCCAGGGACACGATGGGATCCGCAATCATAAACAGGCCCGGTAAGGCGTCGCTGGCCCCGATAGTTTGCGCCTGATCCCGGGCTCGCTCCTGGGCGTAGGTCGCCAGCACGGAGGTGTCGCCAATCGCCACGCCCTTTTCCAACGCCGTTCCCAGAGCGTCGCTCAGCGCCGCCGTATCGCGCAGGGCCAGATTGAAGCCCTGACCCGCCACG
>DIYG01000020.1:7732-74767 GCA_002428935.1 Halieaceae bacterium UBA6060 | reverse complement strand
CCGGCCACCGCCGTAACGCGCCCGCCTCGCCAGGGACCGACAAGGCGATACTCCAGGCTATCAATGAGAGAGGGTTCAACCGCCGCTGAGACGCCGCCGGTAGCAAGGACGGTGCTTAAAGCCAGGCAGGCGCTAAAGATTGCGCGAGAGAATCGAATCATGATGTTGGGGTCCGAGGTTTAAGGCCACCGAAAGGGGGCTCACAAAGCAAGTAGTGTTCTAAGAAATGGACGTAGCCTGAGCATAAATCCAGAGGAAAGGGCATCTGGCCAGTCCGCCAATGCCAGCCCTGAACTAATCGTGCCACGCCTCGTTTCAATTACGCGATATGTTGTAACATCCCCCGTCCAGCAAGCCAAGATCGCATTGTGCTCAGCATTCATGCCTATCCCTTGCTTGCCTCGTTCGGAGCTCAATAACCATGATGAACTCACCGATTCCGCAGAACTACGAGGAGTGGCGGCACTGCATTACCGTGGAGTGCAAGATCCCACTTACTTCGAACTTCATAGAACAACGCCTGGCCGTATGGCGGGACGAAGCCTGCGAGGAAACTCGACGGTTCCGGCGCTTGTACGGCGATGATTATTGGCGGACAGTTCTGGCCTGGTTTGAACAGGCTGAGCGAGAGCTGGTGTAGCATCGCAACGCTGCTTTACAGGCCTGCATTAATGAGCCTCTGACGACAAACCCCTATCTCACGTGAACCCGGTGCCCCCTATGCCCCTATCACTAATTCGTTTCTTAGCCGCTGCCATGCTGTTGTTGTGTGGTGCCGTTACGGCGCAAACACTGCCCACAGAGCAGATGGAACAGCTCAAATTTCGCCACATCGGCCCCATCGGCAATCGAATCATCTCTGTCACCGGTATCGCCGGAGATCCCCTGACCTACTACGTGGGCGCAGCCTCTGGGGGGATCTGGAAGTCGACCGATGGTGGACTACAGTGGCAACCGGTCTTCGACAAGCAGCGGGTCCACTCCATCGGAGCCCTGGCCCTGGCACCCAGTGACCCGGAAGTGGTGTACGCGGGCACGGGCGAGTCCTACATCCGCTCAAACGTCTCCATTGGCAACGGTGTGTGGAAGTCAACGGACGGCGGCGAGAACTGGACGCACCTGGGCCTTGAAAATACGGGCCGGATCAGTCGCATCGTCGTTCATCCGCAAAACCCAGATGTCGTTTTTATCGCCGCCTTGGGTCACGGATATACACCGCAGCAGGAACGCGGCATCTACAAGTCCGTTGATGGTGGCCAGAGCTGGACCCAGGTGCTGCAGGTGGATGAAGGCACCGGTGCTTCGGATCTGATCATGGACCCCTTCAACCCTCGCATGCTCTTTGCGGGTATGTGGTCGCTCGAAATGAAGCCCTGGACCCGCGTTAGCGGCGGCCCGGGCGGCGGCATCTACAAATCCCTGGATGCGGGTGAAACATGGACAAAGCTCGAGGGCAACGGCCTGCCCGAGGGTGAAGTGGGTAAAGTATCGCTGGCGATGACCCCCGCGCAGCGCGGTCGCTTGTACGCGCTCATCGAGACCGGCGATGGCATCCCCTTGAACGACGAACCCACCAATACGGGAGAGCTTTGGCGTTCGGACGACCACGGACAAACTTTTACCCTGGTCAGCTCAGACCGTGATCTAACGGGTCGAGGCGCTTACTACACGCGGCTCGCGGCCTCGCCCGACAACCCCAATGAGACCTATTTCTTCTCGGCGGCGTATGCCACCAGCATCGATGGCGGCAAAACCGCAACGATCGCGGACCGCGCCCTGGCACCCAACTGGGATCATCACGACATGTGGGTGGACCCAACGAACGGCAACCGCCAGATCGTGGTTGGGGACGGCGGTCTTTCTATCAGCCAGAATCGCGGTAAGTCTTGGCACCGGGTACAACTGCCGGTGGCCCAGCTCTATCACGTAACCACCGACACGGAAGTCCCCTACAACGTTCTGACCAATCGCCAGGACGGGCCCTCCATGAGAGGTCCCAGCCGCAGCCGCTCACAAAGCTTCTTTGGCAGCTTTATTGGCACAGGTCTGTGGCACGACGTGGGCGGTGGGGAGAGCGGCTTCGCGACCGCAGATCCCACGGACCCGAACATCGTGTGGTCCAGCGCATCGGGATTCGGCGCGTTGGGCGGCGTGGTGGTCCGCTACGACCAACGCAACCGTCAGTTTCGCCAGGTAGAGGTCTGGCCAGAGCTTACCGCGGGAACCCCTGCGGCAGATGTGAAGTATCGTTTTCAATGGACCTTCCCGTTGCTGATTTCACCGCACGACAACAACACCGTGTATGTGGCCAGTCAGTATGTGCACCGGACCACCAACGGCGGTCAGAGCTGGGAAATAGTCAGCCCCGATCTCAGTCTTGATGACGAGAGCAAACAGCAGTTTTCCGGCGGCCTTACGGGCGACAACATCGGCGTGGAGTACGCCAACGTGATCTTTGCTCTGGACGAGTCTCCGCTAAAAGAAGGTCTTTTGTGGGCGGGTACCAATGACGGGCTCGTACACCTAAGCCAGGATGGCGGCACGACCTGGACCAACCTCAGCTCAAAAATCCCCGGTCTGCCCACCTACGGTGCCGTGCGCAATATCGAGGCGTCCAAGTACGACGAGGGCACGGCCTACATCACCGTCGATGCCCACGAAATGGGGGACTTCAAACCCTACGTGTATCGCACCACCAACTACGGAAAGTCCTGGAAGAAAATCACCACGGGCATCGAAGAGAGCACCCTGAGCTACGCCCGGATGATCAAGGAAGATCCCATCAATCCCAACGTGCTCTACCTGGGAACAGAAAACGCCCTGTACTTCTCCCTGGACAAGGGTGGCCGGTGGCAGTCGCTTATGACCAACCTGCCGTCCAGCCCCATGTACTGGATGGATATCCCCGAGCACTTCAATGACCTGGTGGTTGGAACCTATGGGCGAGGCATCTGGATATTGGACGACCTCACACCGATCCAGCAGTTCAGCGATGACGTCGCCTCATCACCGCTGCACTTGTTCGACCCCAAGGACGCCTATCGGCTACAGCCCGTATCAAGCGTGATGCAGTTCTTCAAAGAAGCCTCCTTCGGCGACGATCCGCCCCCTGGCACCTCGCTCCATTACTGGCAAGCCGAGGAAATGGACGAGGCCGTTACGCTGGTGATCTCTAACGAAGCGGGCGATGTCGTTCGCACCATCGAGCATGAAGGCAAAGTCGGTGTGAATCGCGTGTGGTGGGATTTCAAGGAAGATCCCAGCTCTAAGCTGGTGTTGCGTACCAAGCCCACCTACGCCGACTGGTTCCCTATGAAAGCGGATGGGACCCGTGACTCCCTCGTCAAACCCCTGTCGCTTATGGCGAGTCCTGGCGTTTACACGGTCACTTTGAAATCCGGTGACCGGGAGCAGTCTCAGAGCTTCGAGGTCTTGAAGGATCCGAACTCAAGCGGAAGCCTGGCGGACATTCAGGAACAAAAGGCACTGTTGGATAAGATTCGAGGGGACTTCGAGGAAATGTCCCTGACGGTAAATGAAGCGGAGAAGCTGCGCCGGCAACTCCGCGATCTGATGCCCATGGTCGATGAAGACCTGCGCACGGAGCTTGAGACCTTGGATGCTTCGGTGACCGAGGTTGAGAATCGAATCCTGCAGTTGAAGCACACAGGTAAGGGGCAAGACACGATTCGACTGCCCGGCATGCTGATGGAAAAACTCGCCTACCTGGCCTCGACGGTGGCTATCGGGGACTTCAAACCCGCCGATCCATACGAAGAGGTGTACGACGAACTCAGCACCGAGTGGGTTACGGTGAAAAATGAATGGCAGGTCTTAAAAGAGGGCGATGTCGCCGCGATGCGTCAAAAGCTCATCGAGACCCAGGCGGGCCCTTTGATCGTGACGGCTGATTGATTAACCGTAGAAATCCTGCGGCCGAGAACACGGCCGCAGGACTTCGGTCTTTTTGTTACTTCGATCTATGGTTGCTTTGCTAGAGACCGACTTAGCAACAGCAGCTCTGCTTACAGCACTCACAGCTTCGATTGCGACAGCATTCGGTAGACTGGCAATCACAAGTACATTTCTTATCCGTCATGGGAATCTCCTTAAGGGGTTTCGCTAGCTCTCGATGCGATCAGCTAGCACTCTGAGTTTTTCCGCGATCGAGGCTTTGTTCAGCGAATAGGTCCTCTCGCGACCCTTCTTCTCGACCTGGACGACACCCTCCTGGGCAAGAACTTTCAAGTGCCGTGAGGCGACCGACGCGTCAACACTGCAGCATTCGCATAAGCACATGGCGTTGCGAGGCTCCCCGCATTGACACAATTCATACACCATCGAAAGGCGATTGAATTCGCCCAGGGCCTTTAACAGGCTCGCTAGTTCTTGTAGTTCTCGTTCGTCCATGGCTAATATTTGTTTATTTGCGCAAATATGTCAACAACTGTTGCCAAGCTCCGCGTTCGGGCTAGTATGGGCATGCACCAGATGATGCCATCGATGTATCGAAACCGAAGCAAATAATAATCAGGGGATAAGCAATGAATTTATCGAAGAAACTCGCTGCAGAATTTATCGGTACCTTTTGGTTAGTACTGGGTGGTTGCGGGAGCGCCGTATTGGCCGCTGCCTTCCCAGATGTTGGCATTGGTCTGCTGGGCGTGTCCCTCGCTTTTGGCTTGACGGTGCTTACCATGGCCTTTGCCATCGGCCACATTTCAGGCTGTCATCTAAATCCCGCCGTATCCATAGGCCTGTGGTCCGGTGGTCGCTTCTCGGCCTCTGAATTAGGCCCCTATATCGTGGCCCAAGTGGCCGGAGGTATTGCAGGAGCTGCCGTGCTTTTTGTCATTGCTAGCGGCCAGGCAGGCTTTGATGTCACCGCCGGTTTTGCATCCAACGGCTATGGAGAGCACTCCCCGGGAGGCTACGGCCTCGTTGCTGCCCTAACTACGGAGATCGTCATGACCTTTATGTTCCTGATGATCATTCTGGGGGCGACGGACACGCGGGCTCCAGCAGGCTTTGCACCAATTGCCATCGGCCTGGCGTTAACGCTGATCCACCTCATTAGCATCCCGGTCACCAACACCTCCGTGAACCCCGCGCGAAGCACCGGTGTGGCCATTTTTCAGGGGGATTGGGCCATATCGCAATTGTGGTTGTTCTGGCTCGCACCTATCGTCGGAGCGGCAATGGCAGGGGCCGTCTACCGCTGGTTCGAAGGGGATTAGGATTCACGGCCGGGCCGCCAACCACTCTGGGCGACAACAAGCGAGGCAGTTATGAAAGCAATTTGGAACGGCGCGGTAGTCGCAGAGAGCGACGCCACGGTGATCGTCGAATCCAATCACTATTTTCCGAGGACAAGTATCTGCGAGGAGTACTTCGAAGCCAGCGACACCAGCACCCACTGCCCTTGGAAGGGTGACGCAAACTACCTGTCGATTAATGTGGATGGGGAGGTAAACAAAGATGCCGCCTGGTACTACGAAAATCCAAAGGATGCGGCCGCGGAAATCAAAGGCCGCGTGGCTTTCTGGCGAGGCGTGTCGATTACAGAATGATCAAGCAAACTAAGCTTGACCGAGTCGTTCAGTCCTTTTCGGAGGATGAATGGAGGGAGTTGTATCTGGCCCACGCGCGAGGCGAAAGAACCGACCTCATACCCTTCCCCGACGATAGCGTACAGATAGTCACCAATAGCCAGAAAGGGGAAGGCACGGCGCATGGGGCGCTTTCCATACTCGATTGCGTGCTTTCCTGCATCCGTGAGGCGCGACCTGACGACATGACCCGCAGCTTATCGGTTCTGGACTATGGCTGTGGTTGGGGTCGCATGACACGCCTGTTGCCCTACTACTTCGACAGCTCGCGAATCGTTGGGGTCGATGTCGATGGGGACCTGGTCGAAAGCGCCAACACCTTGTTACCTGGCATTCGCCATCAACAGATTACGAGCATGCAGACGCTGCCCTTTGAGGATGGCGCGTTCGACGTAGTCTTTGCAAATTCTGTGTTTAGCCATCTGTCCGAGAAGTCCGCGCGCTTTACCCTGCGTGAGTTGGCGAGGGTGTTGGGCCCACGCGGAGTGCTTGTCATTTCCACCCTTGAGCGAAGCAATATGGATCAGTTCTACGCCAGTGATCGGAAGGGAAAGTGGATCGAAGGGGTTCTGGGACCACACGATGAAGCCGCATCGCAGCTCGACGAGGCCGGCTTCATCTGGGGCGATACGGGACGCTGGCACGAGTATGGAATCGCCATAACAACTGATGCCTGGATCACGACGCGTTTCCAAGAGCTCGACCTCGACCTGCTGGGTACAAAGTACGGCCAACACCAGGAGTCGCACAACTACAAGTTCGGCGTAAAGCGAAGCTGATCAGATGTCTAGTTGGGAGCCCCCAGGGCGACCGACGCGGCCAATGCGCCATTGCCCCATTGCCCCATGTATCAAACTGGCAAGTGTCTGGAACCAACCGCGTAAAGCGGCGAAGGGCCGAGAAACCTCGGCCCTTCCCCAAAACCCCTAGGCGTCGGACCCAGCGCCGTAGCGCAGGCGACGCATGAGAAACAGGCCCGATAGAAACATGGGCAGAGTTGCAGGCAGAGGAACAGCGGCTGCCGGTGACTGGGGGGTGAAGCGGATATTGATATTGTCCGTATCCACAAACAGCCCTGCGTCCCCCGAGCGAGTGCCAAACGCTAACCTGCTGTTGTACGCGTCAAGGCCCAGGAAGGAGATATCGGCGTTATCAAACACCGTGGTTACCGAAGCTCCATCTACCACCGAGAGCGATAGCAAATCTGTTTCAAAATTTGCATCAAAGTTCAGGGAGAGAAACCGACCGCGACTGCTGTTCACGCCGGTAACCATATCAACCCCCGGGTTGTTTGCGATGAATCCCGCACCTCGATCACCATCGGAAACCCAGAAGCCTCCGGTGTTTAAGGCCGGCGGTGGCGCAAATATGGCTAACCCGATGGACAGACCGTTTCTTAGGGGCTGGCCATCGCTGTATCGCGCGATGTCAGATCCTTCGCTGATCGCTATGTCCCCATCTACGATGGACGAAGCCTGACCAGAAGCGCCATAGACGGCCGTATCCAAGAAGGAAAACGCAAACCCATCGGCGCAGCCCCCGCCAGCAAAACCTGTACGCGCTCCGAGACAGGTAAGGCGAAAATCAAAACTCCCCGCAATACGGCTGTAGGCCTCTGTGCCTACCGCATCAAACGCCGTAGTGGTAAAGGCGCGGCGCGTGCCATCCTTAAGCTGCAGGTACTGACCATCGCTATTCGCATCGCCAGCATTCACGGTCGGCGCTGGTCCCGGGTTCTGAGGAAAAACACCAAAAGCTGGGCTCGGCAGCTTTTGTCCTACATAGCTTGAACCCGGCGAGTCAAAATTTTGGGTGATCACGCCGGCGTTGGCGACACCCGTAGCTAGTATTCCCGTCGCCGCCGCAGCGACCAGTTTCCTTCGAAGCATCTTTTGCCCCTCCATCCCACAAGGACAAAAAAATTACCAAGGACCAACGAGTCTCCAACAGTCCCTGTATAGGGGGGATGAAAATTAGGGTGCGGGAGGCGGCAGGGGAATATCGATTAGGCAACGGGCACCAGGCGGTGGGCTGAATTCGACCTTGCCGGATAGTTCCATAACTCGCCGGCGGATACCCTGGAGCCCAAGTCCTTTGCTAGCAGTTTTTCCGGGGCCGACGGTCCCTTGCTCTGCGTCACCCTCTCCATCGTCTGCGTAGCAGAGGCGGAGTCGGTGTTTCTCGATCTGCCCGTGAAGCGTCACCTGGGAGGCATTCGCATGTTTAATGCTGTTGTTCAGCAACTCTCGAATGATTTTCAACAGATGATTGGAGACTTCTGAAGGTACCTCGTGGGCCGAGGATCGAGGCAAGCGCACGACAGGCTCAAGGTTTGCGAGTTCGCAGCGATTAATCACCTCGGCTTTGATACGCCCAAACAAGTCGCTCAAGGCTTCGCTACCCGCCGTGGGACTGCTGACAATGGAACGCAGGTCGCCGAGCATGTCCTTTGCAAGCTGGCGCTGATCATCATTGGGTGCCCGGTAAAACATAGTGAGTAACTTCGCGCCAAGATCGTCGTGAAGATCGCGGTACACCCGTTCACGCTCATCAAGCTTCGCCGCACCCACCTGCGCCACCGCCTCTTGCTCCGCATGCATCACCTGGCTGTACCGCCAGAGGAGGTAGCACACCAGAATGAGGAACATGGCCGGCGCTCCAAACTGCAGTAGATAGAACGGCGTTTGCCAGTCCGGCGAATCGATGGGTACCGTTTGCCGGATAAGATCGTTCGCGCCGAGAATGACCACGGCGATCAAGCAACCTCCCACCAGACCCGCTTCGCCCTGACCGCGGCGGAAAAAGCGCCAGCCCAACCAAAGGGTAAGGTATACCGCGATGCCCAGAGTGACGAAGTGAAAACGCCGCGCAACGTAGTTCACCATCACCAAATCTATGTAGAGATAGGTCAGCGTGGCCACTACGGCGAAGGTCACCAATAGGGCTTCCAGCCAAGGCCGTTTTACTCCAAGCAATCGGTGGCAAAAGAGAAACAGGAACACACCGGCCCATTCCAGATTGCTGTGAATCAGTGCCCACCAGTTCTTCGCGCTAAAGGGTATATCTCGCACAAACAGGTTCAAACAGTACAGGGACCAACTTAAGGTCGTGAGGGCAAAAAAGAAGTTGGTGGATCGACGCTCCAGGACCAAACCGAATAGCAGGGCTACCAGTCCACACAGGAGAGAGATGGAAAACACAATCTGACTCAAGGTTGTTTGGATAAATCGCTGCCGCTCAAAGGTCGGACGCAGCACTTCCTCTGCACCTATCCTCGCCGCACCCAGATGGGCGTAGCCGGGGTAAACCCGCAGTTGGAGGTAGAGATAGTTTTCTGACGACTTCAGTGCCGTATTTGGCAGGCTGAAAAACAACGGTCGATGCATGTTTCGAGACACAGGCTCTTCAAAGGAGCCACCGGAACCCAGGTAGTGCTCGTTAAGAAACACGCGGACATTGGTTGAGATACGTTGAAGATAGAGGGCCTGAAGCCCATCGGGAAAGGTGTCGGGAAGCGCTACACGATACCAACCCAGTAGTCCCTGTTCCCAGCGTAGATCCTTTATCCACTGATCAGGCAACGTAACCCGACGCCACTCCCCTTCCGTAGGTGGCTGACTTCCATCGCTATGCTGAAAGTCAGCCTCCATCACCTGCCACCAGTCTTGCGCATGGCTGCTAGACGGTAATGCGATGAGCAGCGTCCCTAAGAATAGGAGTCCCAGGCCCTGGCATCGCAGGGGTCGGGAAATCCGGTAGCCGTGCCTAGGCAAGATCGATAAGCCTTCGGCGCCCTGCCTCCACCGTGGCTTCAGCGCGATTGTTCACGTTGAGCTTCTGGTAGATGTTTTTCACATAGGTCGCAGTGGTACTGGGAGTTAGGTCCAGCAAACCGGCGACACCTTTAACGCTGTGGCCCTGGGCCAAAAGCGTCAATACGTCCGTTTCCCGCGGCGTTAGCTTCACCGTGGGTTCCGATGGTGCGTGAAAGTGAGCAAGAACACGACTGGCGATGGACGGCGAAAGCGGAGGAAATCCCTGGGTAATCCCTCGCAACATGTTGACGAGTTCCTGTTGCGAATCATCTTTGAGCACATAACCCTGTGCGCCGGCACGCAGGGCGTCGAAGATATGGCGATCATCGGCAAACACCGTGCTCACAATGCGATAGGTGCAGTCGTTTGTATCAAAGATGCGCTGAATCAGATCAATACCCGTGCCATCGGGCAAGCCCAGGTCAATAATCGCGATATCAGGTACACGCTCATCGATTTGAGCGTTGGCCTCGGCCACGGACTGCGCCGTGACCACGCTGATATGGGGAAACGCCTCTCGCAAAGACATGCGGACCCAATTGAGAGCGTCGGTGTGGTCGTCCACCACCAAACCATGACAAAGCTGTTGCTCAGCGACCATAGCCTGAGGTTGAAACTCGAGTAACTTCTATCCAGACTCTTTCTTATACCTTCCAGCGTCCGGCGACAAGGTCCGGATTTAGGGGGTGTACTCGCTAATTGTCCTCGGCTGCCCACTGCGCCAACACCGAGCGCAGCACACTTACAAAGGCGATGGGTTCATCCAACATAAGGTGATGCCGGGCCCCGGGAATACCGATGATGGGTACATTCGCGGCGCCGCACTCGCGAAGATAAGCGGCGGAATCATCATCGAAGAGCACGCTATCTTGCCCATACACGACCGCTTTGCGCCCGGGCGTGGTAGCGATCGTTTCACCCTGTTTCAACATGCGCTCATTAACGCCAAAGTCACTCTCGAATACGCTGATATCAAATTTCCAGGTCCAGCCATCTTCCACCCGCTTTAGGGAGTGATGGGCCATATAGTCGAACAAGCTGGGGACGGTGACAGGCTGGGGTGGCGACAACCTAAAGCGGGCCCTGGCCGATTCGTAATCCGGGTAAACGCGATTGGGACGACTTCTGTCAGAGCGCAGGGGTTCTTCCGTGGCGAAGTGGGCCCTGAGCCGTTCCGGACGCAACACCATCAGGTCGCAAATAATGAGGCCACCAAACAGGGCATGGCTGTGCTGCATAGCCGTCAACGCAACATGCCCTCCATAGGAATGGGCAATGACGATGGGTTTGACCTCGTGGGTGAACAAACCCGTCGCCCGCGCTACGTCTTCCACCTCGGCAGCGCGAACTGCATCGGGATAGGAGTCACGGACACCCGAGTCACCCATTCCCGATAGATCAAAGGCCACCACGTGATAGTCCTGGGCCAAAAACGGTGCAATAAACGCAAAGCAACGGGAGTGGGCGAGAAACCCATGTATCAATAATAGGCCGGGCTTCTCTGGCTTCCCCCAACGGAAGTAATGAATATCGCTACCACCGGACTTTACCCAGCCTTCTTCCCTGGGGACCAGTAAAGCCCTCTCCAGCCAAGAGGGAACGTCGTGCGCGTCGGGTGGTAACTCTCTTTCAAGATCAGGTACCGGGGTTGCCTGGGTATTCATACAAGTCCATTAGTGCCCGAGGGCACGAGGTTAAAGAAAAGCCTGAAGTTCTAAGCGATGAAGTGGAAATACGTGGCCCATCGTTGTTGTGGGTCACCCTCCTCAGGGTATCGCTACGTTGTTCGGCGACGACCTTTGGATTCAATAGATCGCGAATGGCCACGGTAATAGATGAGTTGGGTACCGCAAGCCCGGCAGCGAGAATACCCTAACTGTCTTTACCATTAACAGAGAGCACCCAGATTTCGTCGGAATCGAGAGGCTCCATCGCGTACCGTGACCGCCCGTGATAGGCCAATGTAGCCATCGCAATTGATGATTTTTGGCCAAAGGGCAATCGTTGCATGTGCCCTGGAAAAGCTGCCTTTTCGCTATCGAAGCGGACTCTTCATAGCTCGCTGATTTATCATAGGCAAACTGTTTCTCTTTGTGCCCACCTGTGTCATCGATCGTGACCAAGACAGCACTGAGCTTGCGGCAATCTGTCGTCTAGTGCTCATCTACGACTGCGAATTCAGAGGTAAACAACTCGTGGGACCCCCTTTCCATGGCAATTTCACGGCCCCACATCAGCTGAGGAGTTATCCGTGACCCGCATCGGACTGGCTCTCGGTGGAGGTGGCGCCAAAGGGTTAGCGCATATCTGCATGCTCGAAGTGATTGACGAATTTGGACTCAAACCGAGTCGCATCGTCGGCACCAGCATAGGTGCGATCATCGGCGTCATGTACGCATCGGGCATCAGTGGGCGGACGCTCCGAGAGGAGTTTCAGAATATCTCGAACGAAGAAAGCAGCGGCTTCATCGAGGCCATGAGAAACATCTTTACCTGGTTGCAGCTCACCAACGTCAATTGGAAGGGTGGCAGTTTGCTAAAAGCTGATGCGGCTCTGGATGACCTGATGAGATATGTACAGGTCGCGAACTTCGAGGACTTGTCTATCCCAGTCCAGGTCGTTGCCTCCGACTTCTGGCGTCGCACAGAGGTTGTCCTTGAATCCGGCACCATACGCTCAGGCGTTCACGCGAGTATCGCACTGCCAGGGGTCTTGGAACCGGCCGTTGTCGACGGACGGGTCCTCGTCGATGGCGGTCTCACCAACCCCGTCCCCTACGATCTGGTAATGGACGACTGCGATATCACCATAGCGATCGACGTCCTGGGAAGCCGGACCGAGAGTAAAGACCTGATCCCTTCTTTGCAGGAATCGGTGTTCAACTCATTTCAAATCATGCAGAAATCCATCCTGCGCCAGAAGATGGAAGCGCGACCGCCAGACATCTACATTTGCCCAAATCTTGTGGATGTTCTTCTATTGGAGTTCTACGAGGCCCCGAAGATATTCGCACAGGCCGCGCCTGCAGCGGACCAACTACGCCGAGAACTGGAACGGTGCCTACAAGAGGCAAATCGCCAGTCTTGAAGCAACTTCGAAACACGCTAGTTATGCACTTTCCAAGCGGTAATTGGTAACCAACACCCATGGTATTCGTCGACTTTGCAAGCAGCTTCGGCTTGATGGCCCTTTCGGCATTGGCGCTATTGATTTCAGTAGTCGGGGCCGGACATGCGCTGCTGTGGAAACGAGACCCGCGTTCCGCACTGTGCTGGATCGTCGTCTGTCTCCTGCTCCCGGGAATCGGCGCATTGATCTACGGGATGTTCGGTGTGAACCGTATCGAAGCAAAGGCGCAACACCTTCGTCGGAAATGGCCCCAGCCGGACAACAGTGACCTCGATGATCCGACGGTAACCGCGGGTTGGCCTTCGGAGCACTTCGGATTCACCCGGCTGGCACGCAAGGTAACGCGGCGTAAGTTCATTCAGGGCAATCTTGTCGAGTTACTGGTCAATGGTGAACAGGCCTACCCCGCCATGCTCCAGGCAATCCGCAACGCCCAGAACTCTATCGCCCTGTGCACCTACATCTTTGATAGCGATCGCGTGGGTCGTGAGTTTGTCGACACCCTCGCTGAGGCTGTGGAGCGAGGTATCGATGTCAAAGTGCTTGTCGATGGGATTGGTGAGACGTACTCACGACCGCGTATCAGCAGCTTGCTGAACAAAAAAGGGGTTCCAAGCGCCAGATTTATGCCCTGGGATCGCTGGCGCTGGTTTCGTCATGTCAATCTGCGAAACCACCGGAAAATCATGGTCGTGGACGGCAAGCTGGCCTTCACGGGGGGGATGAATATCGGTGTTCGGCACCTCGCCGAGGCCAACGACAATCCAGAGAAAGCACTGGACCTTCACTTCAAGGTTACCGGGCCGGTCGTGGCCGACATTGAGCAAGCATTTTTGGAAGACTGGTCCTTCGCGACGGGCGCTAAACATTTGCGGACCGAACCCCTGGAACTACCGTCCGTGGGTGACCTCTGGGCACGAGTGATCATCGACGGGCCAAATGAGGATTTCGAGAAACTGCGTTGGATGTACATGGGCGCGATCAACGCCGCCATGGAAAGTGTGCGAATCATGACGCCCTACTTCGTACCGGATCGCGAGCTCATAGCCAGTCTAAACGCGGCCGCTCTGCGCGGCGTGAAGGTCGAGGTCGTTTTACCGAAAGAAAGCAATCTGCCCTTCGTTAGCTGGGCTACCGATGCCATGCTCTGGCAGGTACTCGAACACGGCGTACAGGTTTATCGCCAACCTGCGCCTTTCAACCATTCCAAGCTTTTCATTGTCGACAGCTTTTATGCGGTCGTTGGGTCTGGGAATTTTGATGCCCGGAGTTTGCGACTGAACTTTGAATTCAACCTCGAACTATTCGACCAGGAATTCGTCGGTACTCTCATACAGCATTTCGAAGAGGCCAGGGCCCGATCGACCCCGGCCACGCTAGCCGGCATGGACGGACGTCCGTTGGTGGTTAAGTTGCGCGACAGCTTTGCGCGTTTGTTTGCTCCCTATCTATAGAGCTTTCGCAGCCGATAGCAATAACCCCTTTATGCGGCAGACCTCCACATGCCGGTAGCAGCAACAGCGCGGGCATAATCGGCAAAGTCTCGGGGCGGTCGTCCAAGAGCACGTTGAACGCCATCGGTCACCTGTGCATTGCGGCCATCGAGGACCGTTGCGAACAGGTAGTCCAGCATCCATACCACGTCCTTGGGTGCACCGGAATTGCTAAGCTCTGAAATGAAGGCACCGTGTGGGACATCGACATAGACAATGTCCCGACCCGTTGCGCGAGACAGGTCGGCAGCCACGTCGGCAATGCTCATTAATCGAGGTCCTGTCACCTCGTAGACCTCTCCAGCGTGGCGGTCTTCCGTCAAGGCGGCGACCACCACGTCGGCGATGTCATCCACGTCAACGAAGGGCTCAACCTGATTCCCCGCCGGTAGGGTGATCGCACCACCGAGGACCATATCGATAAAGGCACCCTCAGAAAAGTTCTGGTTGAACCAACTGGCTCTTACGATGGTCCACTCGAGACCTGCGCTCTGCACAATCTCCTCGCAGGCCTGAGCCTCCTTTTCTCCACGACCCGATAACAGAACCAGTCGTTTTACGCCCCGCCGTTTGGCGAGATCGACAAAAGCTTGAATGGCACCTGTTGCGCCGGGCATTGCCAAATCGGGGGAATGGGTGATGTACGCGGCGGTGACATCTTGGAGACAGGCATCCCAGCTCTGCTCATTGTCCCAGTCAAACGCTGGTAAAGCGGATCGTGATCCGAGTCGTACCTTTTGTCCCTTAGCTGCCAAGCGCTCGGCGACCCGGCGCCCTGTTTTGCCGGTACCTCCCAGTACCAAAGTTAGATCTCTACCGTTGTGTAGGTTTTTCATTGACTTGCTCCGTTGCGTTGAAGTGCAAGTCAAAATTTATGGAAATCGGGGTGTCATCTCTTGCCACCTGATGCCAGAGTCTTGCCTGATGGCGTCAATCGCTCTTTTAGTTCCCGGTCGCCCCCAGGCGATAGGAACGAGGGGTTTGTCCGGCCCAGCGTTTAAAAGCTCTGGTGAAGCCGCTCTGTTCGGAAAAACCGGCCAAGAACGCGATTTCCGCCAGACTATAGTCCGTCTCCCTAAGAAGGCGCTGGGCAAGATCCTTCCGCGCGGAATCAACCACGCTTTGAAAGGAATGCCCACTTTCGGACAAGCGTCTTTGCAAAGTCCGACTCCCTAGACCCAGCTCTGCGGCGACCCGCGACAGGGCCGGCACTCCCTCGCTCAGAATCTTGGCGATGGTTCGTCGAACGTCGTGCTCGAGATCATCACGGCCCGTCATAGATGCGAGTTCTAGTTCCAGATGTCGGTCGAAAAAACCGGCAACCGTTTCGTCGCCCAGGGTATTCGGCACATCCATGCTCGCTTCACTGACCAGCAGCGCATCACGCCCCGACTCAAAATGCACCGGGCAACCGAAATGCGCCTCATAAATCGAGGTATCACCGCGAGCCGCGTGCTTGAAAAAGACAGCCAGGGGCATGAAGTTCTCCGTAGTCACTTCCTTACTGATGACATCGACCGCAGCCATGCTCGCCTCATTGGACAACTGCATTCCAAGGCGGCCGTCGCCGGATTTTTCGAGGTTGAAGAACCAGCCGTCCTGGCTTTGCTGAAGGGAGTAGGTTTCCGCGCTACCCAGAACTCGACCGTACCGCTCCGACCTGGTGTAAGAGCCACGGAGATTCGGCGCGGTCTTCCACGCCAATCCAAAGGCACCGTATTCATCGCTGCGCATGCTCGCACCGATGCGCAAGGGCAACGCGATACCCTCCGGGTCGCGAGCGGCCAGCGCGGCAAAAAAGTCATAGAACTTATCCGCTGGGACCATCTGCTTGGGATCGATTTCCCCCGCGGCAGCCACCCCCAGAGCTTCCAACAAATCCCTTGCCTCCACGCCGGGGCTGACATGGCTGAAAACTTTGCGCACGTAAAGGGAAGTGATTTGGCTCATGGAGCCAATATACCTTTGGTGCTCGATTTGGGGGAGCGCCACAGGACAGGCGGTCAACCTGAGGGTAGAAACGCGCCTCTGGTAAAGACCGCTGGCTCCCGAGAGTCGGGAGGCCAGCTATAGGAGGACGACTACAGCTACTTCAATTCGCCGACGTCGTTTTGTACGTGGGCAATAAAAGCGTCGACAGGCATGGTACCCAGGTCTTCGCCACTTTGCGTACGCACCGCCACTTCACCATTCGCCATCTCGCGATCACCCACCACCAGCAGGTAAGGCACGGCCTGCAGCGTATGCTCGCGGATTTTGAAGCCCACCTTTTCGTTGCGCAGATCGGAATCGACGCGAATGCCTCCAGCACGCAGCCTTTGCGCCACATCTTTCACGTAGTCATCCTGCTTGTCGGTGATCGTCATGAGCACCGCCTGCACCGGGGACAGCCATAGGGGGAACTTACCCTCATAGTGTTCGATGAGGATGCCGATGAATCGCTCAAGGGATCCGAACAGGGCGCGATGAAGCATCACAGGCCTGCGATCCCGGGCACCGCTCTCATCCACGTAAGTAATGTCGAAACGCTCGGGCAGGTTCATATCGACCTGCAAGGTGCCGCACTGCCAATCACGGCCGATGGCATCGCGCAGAACAAACTCCAGTTTGGGGCCGTAGAACGCACCTTCGCCGGGGTATAGGACGTAGTCCAGCCCCATTACTTCCAGGGCATTGCTCAGGGCACCCTCAAGCTTGTCCCACACCTCATCGCTGCCGATACGTTTCTCGGGTCGCGTGGACAGCTTGATGACCACATCGTCAAAGCCGAAGTCCTTATAGATGTCGAGCACCAGGGCAACGACATCGATGCACTCCTGCTCCATCTGGTCTTCGGTGCAGTAGATATGCGCATCGTCCTGCGTGAAGTGGCGCACGCGCATGAGGCCCAGGAGTGCCCCGGAAGGCTCATAGCGGTGAACCTTGCCAAACTCCGCCATGCGTAGAGGCAGATCCCGATAACTCTTCAGGCCCTGGGCAAACATGGACACGGAGCCCGGGCAGTTCATGGGCTTCAAGGCAAAAATGCGCTCGTCTTCCGTCTGCGTTGAGAACATGTTCTCGCGGTAGTTAAACCAGTGGCCTGAGGTTTCCCACAGACTTCGGTCCATGACGTCGGGTGTATTGACCTCGACATAACCTGCCGCTTCCTGGCGCTTGCGCATGTAATCGATAAGCTGACGGAACAGCGTCCATCCTTTCGGGTGCCAGAACACGGACCCCGGTGCTTCTTCGGCAAAGTGGAACAGGTCCAACTTGCGGCCGAGTTTACGGTGGTCGCGCTTCTCGGCTTCTTCCAGGCGATGGAGGTAGGCCTTGAGCTCCTTCTTATCGCGCCAGGCCGTGCCATAGATACGCTGAAGGGTGTCGTTCTGGGAGTCGCCACGCCAGTACGCACCCGCCAGCTTGGTGAGCTTGAACGCCTTTGGCAGCTTACCGGTGCTGGGTAGATGAGGGCCGCGACACACATCGAACCACTCACCCTGGCGGTAGACGGAAACGTCTTCACCCTCGGGAATATCGTCGATGATTTCGACCTTATAAGCCTCGCCGATGTCGCCGAACACACGTTTCGCTTCTTCGCGATCCCAGACCTCGCGTTCGATGGGCAGATCGCGACCCACAATCTCACGCATGCGGTCTTCGATTTTTTCAAGATCCGTCGGCGAGAAAGGTTCTTCCCGGGCGAAGTCGTAATAAAAGCCGTCTTCGATGGCCGGCCCAATCGTCACCTGGGTACCGGGATAGAGCTCCTGTACGGCCTGCGCCATCACGTGGGCCGCATCGTGGCGGATCAACTCAAGAGCTTCATCACTCTTGGAGGTGAGGATCGCGACGTCGGCGTCTGATTCGATGAGGAAAGATGTGTCGACGAGTTCGCCATTGACCTTGCCCGCCAGGGCGGCATTGGCGAGGCCCGGGCCGATATCGGCGGCGACATCATGGACAGTGATTGCGTTATCGAAGCTCCGTGAAGAGCCATCGGGAAGGGTGACTTGCAACATGGCGTAAACCTCTGTCAGTGGCGACCCTAACGAAAGGCCGCATGGTTGTATATGTAGTTGTATGTAGAGCGCGGCAATGGCGCTCTGCGAATGGGACGCGCAGTATAGGGTTAAACACGCGACGGCGCATGGGTACTATCACCAATGGTATAAATGCTCATTCCCTGGCCGATTCTCAAGAGACTAGTGCTCCCATGATTCCTTCACGGCGTTATCACCTCGCCTGCCTAGTGTTCAGCCTGTTTTTCACTGCGGCCTGTACGCCGGACCAAGCCCATAACGTTGACCCCGAGCTGGAGCGTCTGGCCAGGCGGGCAGAGAGCGTCACCATCGTTCGGGATGACTTTGGCGTTCCGCACATCTACGGGAAATCCGATGCGGATGCCGTCTTCGGACTGCTCTATGCCCAGGCAGAGGACGACTTCCCCCGCGTGGAGCGGAACTACTATTGGGCCATTGGGCGCCTTGCCGAAGCCGAGGGAGAGGACGCACTGTTCAGCGATCTACGGGCTCGGCTGTATATGAGTATCGACGAGGCCAAAGCCGCGTACGCCAGCGCCCCCGTTTGGCTTCAGGAGCTCTGCATGGCTTTTGCGGATGGTTTGAATTACTACCTTGTCACCCACCCGGACGTACAACCCAAAGTCATTGATCGGTTTGAGCCGTGGATGCCCATGTTTTTCTTCGAGGGATCTATCGGCGGCGACATCGAGCAGATCCCCTTACCGGGGATCAGAGACTTCTACAGCGACAGTGGACCTGCTTACGCCCCTACGCAGTCTGACACGGTCGCCGCAGCCCCCCAAGCCGATCCCAGGCAAACCCTACGATCGTTACGAACCAGCGCCGACGATGAGCCTCGAGGATCTAATGGTTTTGCCATCGCCGGTAAACACACACGCTCTGGTGATGCCATGCTGCTGATTAATCCGCACACCTCATTCTATTTTCGCGGTGAGGTACACGTGGTCAGTGAAGAGGGTCTTAATGCCTACGGGGCTGTCACCTGGGGTCAGTTCTTTGTTTATCAGGGGTTCAACGAAGACACCGGTTGGATGCACACCTCGACCTACGCCGACTTTATGGATGAATTTGTCGAGGAGGTCGCAGAAAAAGATGGCGCGTTGATGTATCGATACGGTGACGAATGGCGACCCATTGAAGTGGGCGAGGTCACCCTTCGTTATCGAGATGGCGAGAGCTACAAGGAGCGAAGCTTCCCCACGTATCGCACTCATCATGGCCCCATCACGCACACTATCGACGGACAGTGGGTAGCCACCAGGACCAACTGGGACCCCGCCAAGGCGCTGGAACAGTCTTACGTGCGCACGAAACAGCATGACCATGACAGTTTCCGGGCCATGATGGATATCCGCACCAATTCCTCGAACAACACGGTGTACGCCGACTCCGACGGCAATATCGCCTACTACCACGGCAACTTCATGCCTCGACGGGACCCAGAATTTGATTACGGCAAGCCTGTGGATGGGAGCGACCCGGCGACCGACTGGCAAGGCCTGCACACCGTTGATGAGACGGTCACACTCCTGAATCCGGAAAATGGCTGGATCCAGAACTGCAATTCCACTCCCTTCACTGCGGCGGGCAAGTACAGTCCAAAGCGGGAGGATTATCCCATTTACATGGCGCCTGACGCCGAAAGCTTTCGCGGGCTCCATGCGGTCCAGGTTCTGCAAGGTGTATCGGACCTGACGCTCGATGGGCTCATTGAGCTCGCTCACGACCCCTACCTTCCGGGCTTTGAAAGACTTATTCCAGGGCTACTGGAGGCGTATGAGAAAAACGGCTCCCGTTACCCCGAACTCGCCGAGCCCATGGCTGCCTTGCGCGATTGGGATCTTCGCGTCAGTGCCGACTCTGTACCCATGACGCTGGCGCACTTCTATGGCCACCGGTATCGCGACGAGGGAGACAGCCCTGAGGGGCTGAGCCGGCTCGATCGCATCAATTTCTTCGGTACAGAATCGCCTCTCGATGAGCGTCTGCAGATATTTGCCGACACGGTTGCCATGCTCAAGGCGGACTACGGGCGCTGGGATCTACCCTGGGGTGAGGTTAATCGTTTTCAACGCCTGACGGGTGATATCGCCAATACCCATGACGACAGCGCACCCAGCCTGCCGGTGCCCATGGCGTCCGGGCGCTGGGGTGCCCTAGCCTCGTATGGGTCGCAGCGTTACGGAGCAACGAAAAAGCTCTACGGCTCTGCGGGCAACAGTTTTGTTGCGGTAGTTGAGTTCGGTGAACGAGTGAAAGCCAAAACCATCCTCGCCGGCGGGCAAAGTGGTGATCCAGCGTCACCGCATTTCGATGATCAGATCGAGCGCTACATCGCACACGATTTCAAGGATGTGGCGTTCTACCGAGAGGATGTGGAGGCACGGGCGAGTCGCACCTATCATCCTGGCGACTGAGCCTGGGGGGGGATTGGTTAAACGCTGACGCGAGGGGGCTGCGTGGCCTCAGCCGCTGGCTGATCCAAAAGCGCCTTTTCCCACACCCTCGAAAGCTTTCACGAGAACGCTGCCGGACGTCTCCGTACCCACCTGCTCCGCGAGATGGATGGCGATGTTTTCCACCGTGCTCACGAGAGGCATGACGAACACCTGATCCTGCGGCACGCTGATGGCGAAATCACCCTGGGCCGCCGTGTAGGCCAGCTGCAGATGTTCAATACCATTGTGCTCAAAGGTCTCGACGATGTGATGCTCTGTGGCAATGTAGATGTCTGACAACCGGTCTGCCCATCGGGCTTCCAGCTCGGCACGTCTCTCGCCGTCAACAGAGACTTCGATACGGGAGCGGTGTCCGTGGGCGATCCGTTGACACTGGCCCAGATGCTTCTGTAAGCCATGGGTGTAGTGGAAGTAAGCACCGTCGATGGCTTCCGGGCGCAGCATGATGCGGACATCGCGAACGTTGTCCGGAAGAATATTGATGAGCTGTGCCTGAAGATCTTCGGCGATCTGCCTGGCATCGATGGAGTCCGCCGCCAGCAGTAACACGGCGTCGCGCGGCGAGCGATGGCGGATCACAGCGCCTGAACTGAGCGGAAACTCAATGGTGAGCTCCTCGCCCGATGCGCGCGTGCTGCACCCCGGCGAGGCCCCCGGGACGAGAAGGCGATGATCGGCCTGCGCATCGATAAACTGCTTGATCTGTTTTTTTACGTGGCCGAAGTCAAACACCATGCCCTGGTCATCAAGATCGCCGGCGAGCTCGATATCCACGATCCAGGATTCACCGACGACGCCCCGCTCCCGATCCAGAAACGAGAAGTCCATGACCGTTAGATTGTCTACGAACAGCTTTGCCACGATGCGCCTCTTGAAGCCCCAAACGGGGTGCTACCGAATAGTTGGCGCCGCACTTCACACTGACGATAGGGGCACCTGTTGATCTTAGTCCAGTGTGCCTTGTAAGCCGGCGACAACGCCACCCTTCAATGCAATCCAGGTCGTTGTCTTGCATGGGGAACCTATCGGTACAGAGTCTGGCCTGCTAAGCCCCTGCGGGCGCGGTAGTCATGCCCATCTCAACCGCTGCGTACCTTCGATACGCCGGCGCTGTCCCTATCCGTGGTTTAGGCCGGGGCTCTTCTCAGACACTTGAAACCGATTAGCACAGGACATCTTTACCTCGGGGCGTATTGCGAACAGCACAGCTCGGTGCAGTTTGCGTTGCTTCGAAACAGAGCGGAGCGTGCAAGCCGACATGAGCCCGTCAATTACTAACGCTTAGCATGTACTCGGCCACCGCAAGACGCACTTCCTCGGACAAATAATCCTGCGGCGGCATCTCCGGATAGTCCTGGCGCTTCTTGACGGGCTGAGCGATGTACTCCGCAAGTCCTTCCGGGTTATCCATGTACATCGCCTGAATCACCTGAACCGGAGGGCCGATCATGCGACCCGTATACGTGTGACATCCGGTGCAAATGCCGAGATAGGTAATCTTACCCTGCTCAGACTGATCAATTTCGCGAGCAGCGACCGGCTCCGGCAGCAGATAGGTGTCGATATTGTCGGTATTGTCGAACTCACAGTCGCTGAAGTTGCCCATGCCGACGACCGTATAGCGATGACGATTCACGATGCAGCCATCGCGCGCGGCGCCTGCTCGAACGATATCGGGGTTACCGGTCTTGAGCTCCGTCAGCATCAACGCCTTGATTTCATCAATCGTGTCGTAGCCGTTGTTCATCATGAAATTATCAAGGATCGCGACGCGATCCGGTGTCGGATCCGACTCGGGGTCAATCGTGACATTGGCTGCGTTGGCGTGATCCACCACCAGAATGCCAGCGGTCTTATTGCCAGTGATGATGTTGTCTTCTATTACGACCTCATCGGCGGCCATGACCAATACTCCCGTCCCTGCCGGGATGCCAGATACCGTTGATCCGGGAGCACCGAAATTCGCCGTGTTGTTATTCACCACAAAGTTGTTGCGAATAATCACATCGCGGGTTGTCTTGATCGGCAGACCCGGCGTGATAAACGCGAGAATCCCGCCCGTGTTGTCGTGTACGTAATTGTTTTCGACGATCGCATGACGACTGTTTTCAATTTCTATGCCGGCCACACTGTCAAACACCTCGTTGTGCGCAACGTGGATGTTGTCGCTCATGCCTACGTAAATCGCCGCGTCTTCGATCCCTGAAATTATGTTGCCTTCGACGATGCCGTTCTGGCCCAGCTGGGGAAACACGCCATACACCCCCGTGTCGACGATCAGGTTGTTGCGGATTTCAAAATTATTCCCCGCCTGCCCCATGATGGCGTTACCTTTGTAGTGCACGATCTTGAGGTTCTCGACAACAATGTTGTTTCCGCTATACAGCACCGCGTCGTTGAGCCGACGCTCACCCTCAAGCGTTGGCCAGGCGCCCTCCTCAATCACTCCAATCAGGCGAATGCCATCTTTATCGATATAGACAGTTTCCGTGTAGGTTCCGGGCATAACGCGAATCGTATCCCCGGGATTGGCCGCGTTAACGGCCTCCTGGATCGACTCACCATCACGCACGATGCGAACCTCGCCCCCCTCATACACGGCTGCGGCGGTCCCGGCACCGAGATCCTCCGTGGCCCGAAATCCTCCCGAGTAACTCTCACCCTTGGCCCCATCGGTGATCACCGTGGCCTCGCGCTGGCCTCCGAGGTACAGACCGCCGCCAAAGGCCGCCACTACTAATACCGCACCGATCAGTTTTCCATTCATGGTGTTATTCCTGCAGGTGAAGCGCTGGCCACGTCTCGACGCGGCGCCGCGTGTTTATGATTGATGGGGTTCAGCCCCGACGGGACACGCTCCGGGATCTGGGGCATAAAGCTCTCGTCCGTCAGCGTTTTCAGAAAAGCCACGATCAGATCCAGTTCATGATCCGCCAGTTTGGGATCCCAGATATGCCAATGCAGTTGCATCTCTACGTCTTCGGGGACCGCATGGCCGCGCCCCCCGTTGTAGAACTCGACTGTATCGCGCAGCGTTTCGAAGCGACCCGAGTGCATATAGGGCGCCGTCGTTGCGATGTTACGTAGGGTCGGCACTTTAAAGCCGCCTTTGAGTTCTGGCGCGTCGAAGGTTTTTTCGGCGCCAACATCCAATGCAAATCCCTCAGGCTCGGGAGCACCGATGACAGCCACTTGCTGGTTAGTAAACAGGGGTGGCGTGTGACACTCGGCGCAGCGAGCGACGAAAGAGCGGAACACATTGAGTCCGGCGATTTCTTCCTGGTTAAGCGCCACGTGGTGGCCGTGGGCATACTGATCGTAGCGACTGTTCAGAGAGATCAACGACGCCTCGAAGGCGGCCAGGGCTGTGTACACCATGGATAACTCGATGCGCTCGGAGTCTGGGAAGGCCTCCGCAAACAGCGCGGGATAGTGGGCATTGGCGCGCAGATCTCCGAGAAGTTGCGGACGAGTGTTGCCCATTTCGTCCGCGGCGTATAACGGTCCCTCGGCCTGAGACTCCAGGGAATCGGCGCGAGCGTCCCAAAAAAAACGCTTGAGAAAAGCACTGTTCCAAAGAGTGGGTGCGCCACGATGCGTCGTTGTTCCGGCAATGCCAACACTCTGGCCGAGGCCATCACCAAAACCCTTGTCCGGGTGATGGCAGCTGGCGCAGGACAGGGTTCCGTCACCGGAAAGAAGCGGGTCGAAAAACAGATAGCGACCCAGGTCAATCTGCTGGGCCGTAAACCCGTCGCGACGCGGCGGCAGCTCGGTTTTCGTGCCGCCGACACCGTGCCCCTGCAGCGAATCGTATTGATCGTAGCGGGTCACGAGGCGACACACATCTCCGGCGAGACGCTCAAAACTGGGCGGGCACTGATTCCTTAAAACAAAATCGGTATCCGCAGCAGACGCGGTCGCGATCCCTGCAAGCCAGAGGCCCCCTAGCAGTGCGACACTCAGACCACTTGCGCTGCGGATGTTCATCAGGGAGCCGGAGCTTCGTGCCCGGCTAGGTAGGCGAGGATGTCGTAGAGCGCCTGCTCATCCGGCAGGGTACGCGCCATCATCGCCATCTGGCGTCCAAGGCGATCGCTGGGATCACTGCCGCGCAGGCCGTCGCGAAAATTTATGAACTGTCGGGCAAGATACTCACTATCGATCCCCGTGAGGCGCGGCGCTTTCATCGCGGCATTTCCAGAACCACCCGCGCCGTGACAGGCGCCACAGTTGCCGTTGTATAGATTTGCGCCTCGACGTGGGTCCGCCCCGTCCGGTGCGGTTGCGACAGTGGTATTGGGCATATCAGCCAAGTAACGAGCCAGGGCCTTAACGGTTGCGTCGTCGGCCAGTTGTTGTGCAAACGGCTGCATCTGTGCGCCGTAACTGTCGTTGTCACCGGAACCGCGCAGCCCCTTACGGAATAGATGCAGCTGGCGCTCGAGATAAACATCGAGCTGACCGGCGAGTGCCGGCGCACCCAGGGCCGCGTTGCCGCTACCGTCGGCGCCATGACACGCGGCGCAGGCGCTGTACAACCCTTCGCTGTCCTGCCCAAGGGATACGGGGGCAAACATCCAAAGCAAGATCAGGGTAGACCACGCGGGCGCTCTACCTCGCGCTCGGAAGCTGGCGAAACCGCTTGTTTGTGAGGCAATCACGGGCTGGTCCTCAAAAGTTGTAGACCGCTTCAAGGCCCACGAGCCGAGGTAAGTTGCGCTCGGTGAAACTCAGATCGACGCCCGCTGCAAGAAATGCGGGAAAGAGGTTACCGGAACTCGTCGCATACTCGTTGTCGAACAGGTTGCGTGACCACAGGGCCAGTTCAAACTTGTCGCTCGCGTCAAACCAGCTAAGCCGCGCATTGGTATTGTTGATGTCGTCGCCCAGGGTCTCGTAGGTAATATTGAAGCGCTGCTCAAGGCTGTTGGAGCTCAACGGCCGCGCACTTGAATAGGTGTGATCGATATGAAATTGAATGCGACCGAAACGACCGAAGTCCTGCGCGTAATCCAGGGCGACCACGCCCTGATGCTCTGGGGTTCCCAGCGCCTCGCCGGTGAGATCCAGTCCTCCTGATTCGAAGTCGGTCCACTCGGCGTCGAGGTAGCCGTAGCGCAGAGTTGCGGTGAGCGATTCGATCATCAACCACGTGACTTCAAGATCCAGGCCCGTGCCTTCGGCATCGCCGGTAGTGGTCTGGTAGCTTGAGGAGCCTTCACCGGCAACAAACACCGTACCCTGGCGATCATTGTAATTGTAGTGATACACCGAACCGTTGAGGACCAGGCGTCGATCCCACCACTCCGAGCGTAGCCCTATTTCCAGGTTATCCACCGTCTCTTCGTCGTAGCGTGAGCCCTGGGCCAGGGCATTGAAACCGCCGGCCTTGTATCCTTGCGCGAGCGAAACAAATGCCATCAGACCATCACGGAAGTGGTAATCCACGACGACGCGGGGGCTGAGATCCTGCCAGGAATCACTCGTGGCGATTACTTCATCTTTAATCAGATGGCCATCAGCAGGATTGAAGGCAATATCCGCGATGGACGAATCCCAGTTGTTGGACTCGTTGAGCCAGGTGAAATCCTTGCTATCGTCGGTGTAGCGAAGGCCCACGGTGACGTTGAGATCATCCGTCGCCGCCCAGATCACATCACCGAACACTGCGAAGCTCTCCGTTTTCAGCGTATTGTCGTAGTTTTCATTCCAGAGCTGGTTGGGCGGCAGAGCGACACCGCGCAGCAGGCTTGCTACCTCGGTGGAAATATTGACGTCGCTGCGCTGGAAACCGTCTTCCTGGTAGTAGTTGAGGCCCACCGTGTACTGCAGGGAGCCTTTATCACCGGTCAGGCGCAGCTCGTGGTAGTGCTGTTCGCTGTCCTCGGTGTTCACCGTGTCGATGTACACGAGGGGGTAGAGACCGCTGTCCATCAAGGCACGATCGTAGCCTTCCTCGTCCTGCTGGTTACGCGTATCGAACTCTCGGTAGGAACCGATGTATTCCAACTCAGCAAAGCCGAGGTCGTAGTTAATCTGCAGCCCATGCCCCTCTAGATCACGGCGCTCCTGATTGAGCGTGACGTCGGTCGAGGTAACGCCGAAGGGGTCGTTACCCGCCGGGCTGACATCGTTGATCGAGATCCGCGAAGCGGCATCCTGGTCGACTTCGTTGTTGTCGTAGGTGTAGCGCATACGGCCGCGGTCATTGAACTCCCACAGGGCGCTCGCTCGCCATGTGAAGGTGTCAACGTTGCCCAGATGGCGCCCTGATACGGTTGGCACCGTCCCGTCCCGCTCGTTGGAGAACACATTGAAACGCAGGGCAAATGTGTCCGACACCGGAACATTTACCAGACCCTCAAAGAGCCGCTGGTCATAGTTGTCGGTGCGTGCACGAATCGACCCCTCGAAGGAATCAGTCTGCGGGGCAACGGTGCGCACTTGGATCGCTCCAGCAGCGGTGTTGCGGCCAAACAGCGTGCCCTGGGGGCCTTTCAGAACTTCAACCAATTCGATATCGCTGAACGGCAGATCCGCCCCACCAGAGCGACCGACATAAACACCGTCGATATAAACGCCGACCGCAGGGTCAGCACCAAGGCCGAAGTCGCTGGTCCCAATGCCCCGAATCGTGTAGCGCGGCTGCGTAACGGAGGTGCCCCCTTCAAGACCGGGGGTAAATTCCTCAAGACCGCTGATGGAACGCACGCCAGTGGTGTAGAGAAACTCTTGATTGAAAGCGCTGATGGCGATCGGCACATCCTGCAGATCCTGACTGCGTTTCTGAGCGGTTACCACTACCTCATCGATCTGCTGCGCATTCGCCGAGGTCACACTCAGCGCCACCATCAGAGCGAGCACAGAACGAGCGTGGTTTTTCTTGAGCGTTGCGGGCACGGCGTCGCGCACGAGCGCACACGGTGCGCTAGCGCACGGGTATGACTGAGACATCTTTGAATCTCCCGGTTTGAATCATTGCGTGTCTTGTTATTGTCCGGAAAGTCCCGACGAGTAAGTTTTGGCTATGTTGACAATGCCTACCAGCCAAAAACCGAACAAATGATGAGCGATTGAAAGAATTCGTCAGCGAAAATTGCCGACGGACCTGCATTTTTCTTCGGGATTACGCTAACGAGAATGATTAAGATTATTGTTAGCGATTAGGGGTTGAGTTTCTGTTGGCGGTATTCCGTGGGTGTGGTGTCCATTGCCCGCCGGAAAGCTTTGTTAAATGAGCTGAGGGAGCGGAACCCCGACTCCAGGGCGATGACAAGAACCTGCGTCTCCTGTTGAGCCGTATCGGCAAGACGCTCCGCAGCCTCACGGATGCGATAGCTATTCAGAAAATCATTGAAGTTGCGATAACCCAGGCCCGTATTAATCGTGGCACGCAGTCGGTAAGCAGGGACTTCAGCACGTCGAGCCAGTTCCGGCAGCGTAAGACCCATTTCGCGATAAATGCACTCCTCATCCATCAGCTGCCGCAGCACGGAGAGTATGTCGGCATCGGGGGCGGGCACCGTATCCGTGCCGGGGTCTGCGATCTGCGTCGTCGCCAGACTTGTATCGGGCTCTTCCCGCGAGGGGTGACTCGTCGCCGGGCTCGGCCAAAGCGAGCGCCGATAGCGGAGTAGTAGCAGATTGGTCCCAAGAAGCGTCAGCGCTGCAGTCGGATACTGAAGCAAGTCCAGAGCCGGGCTGCCGGGCATAATCAGCTCTCGCAGGAGGATGAGAAGAAACAGGTAAACCCCCGTGAAACCTGAGAACCAGAGCCGAAGTGCGCGGCGCTCCGCTACTAGGTCCGGGCTCCAGTAGCGTACGGCCACACCCAGTGCGATGGCGAGCAATACAAACTCCAACACCTGTGGCAACTGAATGAACCAAAGCTCGGACAGCGAAATCCCGGTGAAGAAAAAGCCGTTCGCGATGGCCGGTGGGACTACGGTCAGCGCAACGGCGACAAAGTGCCAGGGGCGAAGGGCAAAGTTGTCATCAAACAGACTGACGCTGAACAGAAAGAAGGTGCCCGGCACAAACCCCGTAAGCACACCCAGGCCGTACCTGGCTGCCGGCGCCGTCACCACCGGGTGCATCAAAAACCCGAGCACGGACAACAGAAACGCCGCGTAAAATACCTGCTGCTGCGTCAGCGGGCGCAACCCCGCGAGCAGCCCAAGGGCCAGGGCAATCTGCGACACTCCAAAACTGATACTGACAAGTTGCCAATCGGGCATGTAATTCGCGAGCGATCTACTCTAGGTCCAGAGACAGTTTACTTGACTCGATCCCTGTAAATCGGGTGTATTTCATTGTATGTGCCGTAGCCTGGAGCGGTGCTCAAGATGGGGCAATCAGACGATAACTCGCATCGCAGGCGAGAGGCTGCCGGTGGCGTGGATACCATGCGCCGCTGGTGAGATCCTGCTCCAGGCGCGTCAGCACGAGCAACGGCCCTACCGAAGGCTTCCATAACAAGATGGAGATATTGCCTATTTGCGCCGTTGCCTCCGGCGCAAATACCCTTCGGGCGCCGATGGCGGGCCAAACGCTCCTAAGGTCGCGTTTGTCGAACAGCAGTCCTCATCCAAACCTAATCCTCCAAACGAAAAACCCCCGCCGATGGCGAGGGTTTGTCATTTGGTAGGACCAGGCGGATTCGAACCGCCGACCTCTACCATGTCAAGGTAGCGCTCTAACCAACTGAGCTATGGTCCTAAAAAGGGACGCGGATTATACGAGCCTGGTTGGGCGGGATTCAACCACTGGGGAACATTCCACCGCTCAAACCTGTCCAAGGCGATCCATAACAAGTGCCGAAGCGCCAAAGGAGCCCCCGTGCGTAAACCCAAGTCCTCCATGCTACCCCTGGCAATCGCCTGTGCAGCCGGCATTGCTCTGGCTGCGGCCGGTGCAGCTGCCCTGGCGCAATCGACGGCAACGGAGCCGGCAAGTGCTGAAACCCAGGCGGCCCTTGAAAAGCTAATTGCCTCCGACGAGCGTCCCGAACGTCATACAGCAAGAGATCGCTATCGCAATCCTCTCCAGACTCTGACCTTTTGCGGCATCGATCCCAGCAGCACGATCGTAGAGATCTGGCCCGGTGGCCAGGGAGGCTGGTATCGCCGCATCATCGAACCGCTGGTATCCGACGCCGGCGGTACTTACATACCGGTGACCAAGGACCGCAAATACCTCGCCGAAGAGAAGCAGGTGCCTTACGGTGAAGTTGATCTAGTACTGGTCTTTCGCGCCCACGGTTTCATGATCTACGACAAGCCGGCGCAACGCTATGTGGATTCTCTCTACCGAATGCTAAAACCCGGCGGGATGTTCTGTATCGTTGATCACGCCGGTGACGAAAGCGTTCCCCAGGACCCCGATGGGGAAAACGGTTACGTCAACGAAAGTCATTTCCAGGCCATGGCCACACAAGCGGGTTTCGAGTTGGTCGCTACGGCGAGCCATAACCGCAATGCAAAAGACAACAAAGACCATCCGCGGGGCGTGTATTCCCTGCCACCCACCTATGCAGGCACGCGCAAGGGATCGGATGAACGCGCGGTGTTTACGGAAATTGGCGAGAGTGACCGCTTTACGCATCTGTATCAAAAGCCCAGCGACCCGAGGGGCGACTGAGCGCGTCGAGATCCTCGGTCGTTTAAAAAGCCCAGGTTCTTGCGACCTCGGTCACAGTTTCGGTCCCTAGTTGCATCACCCCGTCGACGCTGTGATTCGTTTCCAGGCGGATTCTCCAGGCTTTACTAGACTCAGGAGACTATCGCCATGGGAGAAACACGACCGTGGACTCATTTATCTGGGACGATGTCTTTCTAACCGATCTGATTGATGTCGACCGACAACACAAGCGCCTGGTGGATCTCATCAATGCTCTGGGTGATCGCCTTGCCTCGGAATCCGCGGCAAGCGACGACATCGAAGCCGTAATAGAAGAGCTGTTGAGCTATGCCCACTACCACTTCTCCGAAGAAGAGCAGCTTATGGAGCAAGGGGGCATCGATCCCAGGCACCGAAAGCAACACGTCAATGAGCACCGCGATTTTCTCGATCAGGTGCTAGAGCTTCACTCTGGCGGCAGCCAGGAACACAACGCACCGGCCACGCTTTTGCAGTTCCTGATCCACTGGCTGGCTTATCACATCCTCGGATCGGACCAGAACATGGCCCGACAGCTCCACGCCATCGAACAGGGAGCCACCCCAGAAGAGGCCTTCGAGGCCCAGGAACAGAGCGTCAACAAGGCGACGGAACCCTTGCTGCACGCCCTGAAAGGATTGTTTGAACTTGTCTCCGCCCGCAACCGCGACCTGCAGCTGGCCAATCAGTCCCTGGAATTGCGCGTGGCGGAACGAACCCGCGAACTCACCGAGGCCAATGCCCACCTAAACCAGGTGGCCCATACGGATGCACTGACTCAACTGCACAATCGCCGCTCGGCCCTGGAACAACTGGAAGCCCTTTGGACCGCAGGCCTGGAGACCAAGGCCAATCTGAGTTGCATCATGATCGACGCGGATCATTTCAAAGAGGTGAACGATCGCCACGGTCACGACGCCGGCGATCTGGTGCTGCAGGTGTTGGCTACACAGCTCTCGCAGGCCTCCCGCAACCGCGACATCGTATGTCGACTCGGCGGCGACGAGTTTCTCATCATCTGCGCCGAGAGTGACCTTACGGACACCATTGCCCAGGCAGAGTTTCTCCTCGCGGGGGTGAACAGCATCTTTGTCAAAACCGGTGACGGTGCCTGGCGCGGCAGCGCCAGCATGGGCGTTGCCAGCAGAACCCACACCATGCACGACATGCATGACCTGATAAAGATGGCTGACAACAGCGTATACGAGGCTAAACGAGCCGGCAAAAACTGTGTCCGCGCCCTTCAGGTTGCCCTCGCCCCCAGCTCCCAATCGGCCTAGGAAATCAGCGTGTATCGACGGCCGTCAGTCTTCCTCGGGCGCCAGGGTGCCATAGACAAGCTTGCCACCCACTACCGTAGCCAGCACTTCGTTACGCCAAATGTCATCGGCTGGCACGCGAAAGAAATCGTCGCGGACAAGAATAAAGTCCGCCGCAAAACCGGGCCGTAAGCGACCGAAGCGCTGGTCTCCGTGGCCCGCGTAAGCCGCATCTTCCGTAAATAGAGAGAGGGCCTGATCCCGGGTGAGGGCTTCTTCCGGTCGCCAGCCACCCAGGGGCTGCCCATCGCGGTCCTTGCGGGTAACAACCGCATGCAAACCAAAGAAGGGGTTCGCCGGCTCGACGGGAAAATCCGAACCACCGGCCAGGCGCGCACCACTCTCTACCAGGGATTGCCAGGCGTAAGCACCTTCCAAGCGCGCCTCGCCCAGGCGATCACCGGCCATGTTTTTGTCCGAGGTGGCGTGCGTAGGCTGCACCGAAGCGATCACCGCCAGAGACTCAAAGCGATCGATGTCCTGCGGGCGCAGGATCTGGGCATGCTCTACCCGGTGGCGTAAGGCTCGCTGCGCCGGATCTTTGTTGAGTGCGGCAAACTCATCCAGCACCCGTGCATTGGCGAGATCGCCGATGGCATGGACGTTGACCTGATAACCCAGGGACGCCGACTTGCGTATATCCTCGGCCAGCTCAGTGGCGGAGCGTAACAAGAGGCCACGGTTTCCGGGGTCATCGTGATAATCCTCAAACAGGGCTGCACCTCTCGAGCCCAGAGCACCATCTGCGGAGATCTTTACGCTACGCAAAGCGAAGTAATCAGAAGATAGTTCTCGCGGCCCCTGTTCCAAGAGCTCTGTAATCTCTGGGTCCGCCAGACGTAACATGGCGTAGATGCGAATGGGCATGGCGTCATCAGCGACAAGCTCATCATAAGCCTCGACCTCAAGGCGGGTAGCTCCCGCATCGTGCGCTCCCGTGAGACCCAGGCTGGCTAGATAGTTCATGGCCCGAGTCAAGTCATCACGCTTGGAGCGCACCGTCGCCGCCGGCATGGCCGACGCGATCAGGCCCATGGCATTGTCGACGAGCACCCCGGTTGGCTTTCCCTGAGCATCGCGCAAGATCTGACCGCCCTCGGGGTCCCGCGTGTGCTCGTCGATGCCCGCCGCAGCGAGGGCGGCGCTGTTTACCCAGATGGCATGTCGATCAACACGCCGCAGTACCACGGGATAATCCCCTACCTGCTCGTCAAGGGACAACCGGGTGGGGAAACGGCGATCAGCCCACAGCACCTGGTTCCAACCACCACCGGTAATCCAACTCCCTCGGGGCGCGCGGGCCGCCGCCTCGACCACTCGCTGTACTGCGGCTGTTTCACTGGTCGTACCGGTAACATCAACGCTTGCCAGGGCATCCCCCAAACCGGCGACATGGCCGTGAGCATCTATAAGACCGGGTAGCAACGTGGCGCCACCACCATCAAAGCGCTCGTCAACCTGCACCGTTTTGAGCTCTTCACGATCGGTGATGAGCTGAGTTACAACACCCTGGTCATAGACGAGGCCGATAAACCCTAGGCGTTGCCCTTCGTTCATGGTGTAGCCGCGCACGTTGTGCACCAGCGTCGCGGCATTGAGCTGCCCCGCCAATAGCAAATTGATTACCCCGAGGGCGACCAGGCACCGCGATCTGTGCTTAAAACTTCGGCCAAAACCAAACTGAGACACCACTGAATCCTCTCTAGTTAATGGGGGCAGACAACTATTGCAGGTAGCGGCTTGCGAAGCGGGATCGACAGTCGCTGACGACTTCCTCGGCGCCAGTTTGATCCCCTTGAATCTGGCGGGCCAAAGTTATCGCCCTACAAGCTCCCAGGTCCCAGGGCCTTTGCTCATAGGCTCGCTCCGCGGCCTCTTGAGCACGGCGCGGATCTCCGCGCCGTTGCGCAACGTAAGCATCGGCAAGGGTGCTGTGAAAACTCTCCCGGGGACGCTGGAGCGCTGAAGGCAGTGGGTAACTCGTGTGAGCGAGGAGTACACCGCGATTGTCCTGGTAAAGGAGAATCCAGCGGCGGGACTCCAGCAGCTGCTCCAAGAGCCGTTGACCGCCGCGTCCTCGGGGCCAAAGGAACAGCTTGGCTCCCGTGGCTTCCATGCGCTCTTGCCAGCCGGGTTTGCGGCCCAGAATCGACACATAGGTGTTGTAGGTTTCATCGTCGTAAATAGTGTTGGCGCGACCATCGATGAACACCTGCAATGAGCCATTCCCTTTCCAGTGCAGGAACCCACCCCAGTTGTAGTAGGCGAAGGTGGGGCCACGCAGCTCGTTCAGAGCCACAAACTCCGTTACGGCGTGGGGAAAGGCGTACTCCGCCGTAAGGTAATGAAACGCCACGGCTGGCTTCAGGGAAAACGGGCTTAAACGATAGACCCCAAATACCAAAGCCAGACCCAGCACCGTCCATTGGAGCTTCCGCTGCAGGCGCAGTCTGAAAAGAGCCGCCAGAAACGGTGCGAGAAGCAGACCAAGGGCTAGCGCGTAAAGGATTACAAAACGCCGACTGGTCAGGGACATGGCAGCGGTGAGCGCGCCTAGAGCCAGAGCCTCTGGTATCAAAAGTACGACCCGTCGCACCACCGGTAGCAGCCAAAGGGCCGCGCACAATCCGCCAACAATCAACGCCCCAAGATACAGCGGAGAGCGAATACCTCCCGACTCAAAGGGCGGACGCCACTCGCCAAGGGAGCGATAGGGGGAGTCCGCGTTAAGGGCGTATTCCAGGGGATAAGCGTAGGCGTTGATGCCATCGGGATTCAGCAGGGCTACCGCGGCGCATGCGAGCACCAGACCCGTCGATCGCCACATGGCAGGCAAAGACCAGTCTCGCCAGGGAAACACCAGAATTCCCAGGGCCATGAGCCCGAAGAGAAATCCTCCGTGAAGATTAACCCAGACCAGGAACAGCAGCAGAAGCTCCCAGAGTCGGGGCTTGCGCCAGAGCGCCAGGTTTAGCAGGACCGCTGCGCCCAGGAGACTGTAAAGCTGGGGGCGAATATCCAAAAACGGCGCGGCGACGGCCACCGCCGCGATAGCCGCAAGAAGCGCCGCCCCCGGGCAGCTACAAATCCTAAGGAGTACTCGCTGGAGCAGACCATAGGTCAGTATGAGCAGTAGCCATTTCCAGTAGACCAGGGCCTCGACCCCAAATATCTGAACCCAGCCGTGAAAGACAAGGTCTGCGAGCCACTCGTGGTTGCGCCACGGCGTTCCAGCTTCCTTGTAGGACCAGGAATCCAATAGCCGGACCGTCCCCTGCTCCCACATTTCCCGCCCGGCGGCGAGGTGCCACCAGAGATCCGAGCCCATCATCTCGGTGAAGCCGAAGGACAGATACACCAGGGCCCCGGCAAAAAACCAGGGCAGGTCCCACAAGGATGAACCCGGGTGTTCGGCCCGGGAGATGGCCTCCGTCAAGGGTTCAGCGAACCTCCGTCACCAGTGCACGCCGCGCATGACCTGAGCAAACAGCTTCTGCGCCAACTCCAACTTTGTGTTGGGTAACTCCGCCCGTTCCTTGGCGGCTTCCTCGTCGCTTAGCCCTCGGGCCGCGGGAGAGTCGGGGAACAGGGCATAGGCCTGGCTGAGGAAGGCTTCCGTAACACTGGGCAGCGTTGCCTGGGCCACGGCACCAGTCACACCGAGACCCGTGGACATGCGCTTAGGCTTCGAGATGATGGCTTTGATGACCAGATCCCGAGCCTGCTCCGGAGACAGGGTGGGGAAGGCCTTGTACAGACTCGTGGGCGCGATCATGGGTGTACGCACCAGAGGCATATGAATCGTGGTGAAGTGAATGTTTTGCGCCAGATACTCCGGTGCCGCGCAGTGGCTAAACGCATCCAGGGCAGACTTGGAGGCGACATAAGCGGAGAAGCGCGGTGGATTGGCCAGCACACCGATCGATGAAATGTTGATGATATGACCGTCCTGCTTTTCTTCCATGCTGGGCAGGAAACCGAGGATCAAACGCAGGGCACCAAAATAGTTCAGCTCCATAGTTCGCTCGAAATCATGGAAGCGATCATAGCTGTGCCGCACGGAGCGACGGATGGATCGACCAGCATTGTTGATAAGAATATCTACCCCACCATGATCGCGAAGCACCTCTTCGACCAGGCGCTCGCAGTCATCATCGCTGGAGATATCACAGGAATAGGCGGATACCTGACCGCCCTTGGCCGCGATTTCCTCCAGGGTCTCATCCAGTTTTTCCACAGAGCGAGCGACCAGCACAACGGTGGCCCCCGCGCGACCCAAACGCAGGGCGCACTCGCGGCCGATACCGCTGGTCGCTCCCGTAACCACCACAACACGCCCTTTAACTTTCCGTCGCAGCACCGTTAAAGACGGTCGTCCGATAGTCCGGTTGAACACCGCGTCCACCTGCTGCACAAGGCTTTCCTTGTCCGAGCGAAGGAAATGGCGCCAGTACTCCCAGATCTGCGGTGCGTAGTCTTGATAAGGAGGGCATTCGATCCCCGCCGGCTCCAGCAAGGCACGGGTTTTAGTGGAGTCAAAACGAGTCGGGTAATTGATATAGCCGATGACCTGCGGTGGGATCCCCAACTTTGCGACAGCTTTCTCACCAAGACTCTTCACCGGTGGGAGACGACTGATACCTTCACCGGCAAGTTTTGTGGCGCGGTCCAGGACGCGCAGATTCATGGCCCGCAGCTTTGGTCCGTGAGCCACCTCGAGCATCACCTGCAGCAGATCACCCACCCGGATGCCGTGGGGATCGGTGATAAAGAAGCACTGCTGGTCTTGATCGTCCAGATGGGCGAGGTGATCAATGGAATTCACCACATAATCCACGGGAACAATATTCAGGAGCCCGGCCTTGTTCATGACCAGGGGCAACCACTCGGGTGTCACCTTGGACAGGTTGTGAAGGAGCTCAAAGAAGTAATAGGGGCCGTCGACTTTGTCCATCTCGCCGGTTTCCGAATGCCCCACAACCATCCCGGGGCGATAGATACGCCAGGGAAAACGTTTTTCCTTGCGTACGAGACCCTCAGATTCGTGTTTGGTAATGAAGTACGGGTGGTCGAGATCCCCCGCCTCCTCAAACATATCTTCCGTAAAGCTCCCGTCGTAGAGACCTGCGGCAGCGATGGACGACACCTGGTGAAAGCAGCCGACTTTCAGACCGCTGGCCAGATTCAGAGCCTGCTTGGTGCCGTTAACATTGCTGACCCGCTGGCTTTCGGCGTCGGCCTTCATGTCGTAGATCGCAGCGAGATGAAAGAAGTGATCGATCTGACCCGTATGTTTGCGCACCCATGCCGGTTTTACCCCCAGGCGCGTGCGACTGAGGTCACCTTCCACTGCCACGACCTGCTCCTGGCTGGCACCCCATAAATCTCTCAGCCCATCGAGCTTGTGCCGAGACTCTGGTCGCACCAACAAATACACGGTACCGCCCCGATCCAATAGCTTGGGAACAAGGAATCGGCCTATGAAACCCGTGCCGCCGGTTACAAAGTAGTTCATGGTGCTCTCCCGCATTATCGATTTTGTTCGGTGGGCGGCGAGCCGTTAGCTGGCCGCGGAGCGCTGCAGGGGAAGAGCATAGACCAATACACGGGCCTCGTTCATTGATTCTCCTTAAGCCTTTGGACTTAAAACGCTTTACGAAGCGACAAGGCTAAAGCCCAGCCCCCGGTACATCGGAGCGGATACGAAGAATCACCAGGTCTCCGACAAACTGAGTAAAGCTGCCATAGGTCGCGCGATGAAGGAGTAACTCGGGCATAAACGTCGGTGCCCGAAGCCGCGCAACGGGCTCCAACCAGGGATCTTCACCGGCCAGCACCCGGCGATAGAAAGCCACCGCTTCCGGTGTGGTCTTTATCAAACGCCGGGCGTCGTGGACCAGGGGCCCGTTGAGTTCATTGGCAAACGCCGTGTCATACCAGTTTTCGCTCAGAATCAACGTATCGCCGCGCAAGCCATAGGCCGGTACCGGCACCAGGTCACGAACTCGGAAAAGCCGATGGCGAACTCCCGATGTCCCGGGCGGATTAACGTAGTAGCTGCTCAGCACCCGCTGCGGTTTATGCTCGGCATACCAGCGCGGCAACTCTCGCCGTGGGTCAAAGTGATAGTCGCTCACCAGATCCCAGGCCAGGGCGGTTTGCCACAAAAGGACCAGGGCCAGGACCGGGAGTCGAAAACGCTCCCTGAGCCCCATCAGACCATAGGCGGCGAACAGGCAAAGTACCGGCAACAGCGGCAAGTAATGGCGGTAATAGGTAACCGGGGCCAGGAAGACCATATAAAGCGCGAAAACAGCGAGCGGCAGGAGCACCAGCCAGGCGCGACTCGTCGGTGGGGAGCGGAAAAACCGAGTCCCGGCCAACAGAAGCAGTATGAATCCCGGCAGACTCAAACCTATCAGGGCTACGATGGGTAGGTTGAGTCCATTCCGCAGAAATTTGTGCCAGCCGATAGCGCCGTAGTCCGTGCCAAAACGCCCGGTGAGGCTACCACTGCTGTAAGCGACGAACGGCTCAAACTGCAGGGCCAGCGGTGCCAGCCAAGGTGCCAAAAGAAGCAACGCCAGGGCTGGTCGTGTCAGCGACTTCCAGGGCACGGTGACGTAAAAGAGCACGGGTACCACCCAGGGTAAGGGAGCTGCGAGCGCCGGGTTGGTTGCCACCGCGAAGAGCAGCCCATAGGCCAATGCCATTCCACACCAGCGTTGCCAGGACACTCCCGCCACGACGCGGAGATAGACCGATGGCGGCAGCAAAATGCTCAGAGCGAAAACCGCAAACAGCCAATACTTGGTCCACACTGCGGGTAACAGCAGGATCACCGCCAGCAGCCAGCGCCCACCACCGCGTCGATGGGCCCACAGGGTCGCGGCCAAAAAGCTGTAGATAAAAAACGTTGATGGCGCATCTACCGTCGCCACCATGGATTCGCTGATATGCCACCCGGACAGCGCTAACAACGCCGAGGCGGTAAGCGCCAAAGCTCGCTCACCGGGAAACAGCAGTAGCGTCAGGACATACAGCGCCACCACGGTTAGAGCCCCGGTTGCCGCCGAGTAAAGCCGCGCAACCCCCAAATGTCCTGGCGAATGACAAAAGGACTTGACGGCGCGGTGATCTCCAACGCTATTGGCGGGCACCTCTTGCCCGGTCAACTTCGTCAGGGCAATGGTTTGCTGACCGACAAACGGCGTGTAGGGGAATGCATTCAGGGCGGCGCGACAGGAGCCTCCCTCATCGAAATTAATCTGCGTAAAGGAGCCGGGGCCATACCAATCGCGACCATAATCCACGGCGCCAAGGCCACGCAGCATAAGGGCAAGGAGAAACAGGGCCAGGAGAAGCATGGAGGCCCGAAACGAGGTGATCGCAGGAGTTGAAAGAAGCAAGATGCACGGCCGCGACGAAGCGTGGCCAGCAGTCTAACAAAGCTTTGGGTGCGCCTTTCGAAGCCCGATGTGCGTGCTAGACTCGATAGTTCGCACTTTCCGATCAGAACCAGGATACACAGGCCATGAGCAGTACCTTGGAACCCCTACTGCAAGCCATCGAAGATTCCCCCGAGGGACCGCGCATCTGCGCCATCTTTGACTTCGACGGCACCATCATCTCTGGCTATTCGGCCATCGCATTTATCCGCGAACAATTGCGCCGGGGCGATCTGTCCACCCGCGACTTCCTGGATCTGGCCAGCGCCATGACCAACTTTGGTCTGGGTAACCTTGGGTTCTCGGGGATGATGGCAATCACCACGCAGTTTTTGCGCGGTATCGAGGAACAGGCCTACGTCGAACTCGGGGAAGATCTGTTCGATAAGCAAATAGCCCGACTGGTCTATCCCGAATCCCGAGCGCTGATAAAAGCTCATCAGGACAAAGGACATACGGTCGCCATCATCTCCTCGGCAACGCCCTACCAGGTAGAACCCGCCGCAGCAGACCTGGGCATCGAGAACGTCCTGTGTACCCAGCTAGAGGTGGAAGACGGTGTGTTCACAGGCAACGTGGTCCGCCCCACCTGCTTCGGTCAGGGCAAAGTCGATGCCGCCGAGGTCCTCGCCGATGGCGTCGGCGGAAACCTGGGGCAGAGCTTTTTCTACTCCGACAGCACCGACGATCAGCTTTTACTGGAACGCATCGGCAATCCCATCGCCCTGAACCCCAGCGACAAGCTCCGCGCGGTTGCCCGGGATAGAAACTGGGCCACCGCCAGCTTTGGCAGCCGTGGGCGACCCACCCTGGGTCAGTTCATCCGCTCCGTGGCAGCGACCATCAGCCTCGTGCCCACCTTCGCCGCCGGTCTGCCCATATATGTTCTAACGGGCTCGCGACGAGAGGCCACAAACTTTTCCATATCCCTGTTTGCAGAAACCGCCAGCGCTCTCATCAATCTGGACCTCAAGGTGCGGGGCGAAGAGAACCTGTGGAAAAAGCGCCCCGCGGTGTTTGTCTTTAATCACCAGAGCAAGGCCGACATTGTGATCGGAGCCAAGCTTTTGCGCCGCGATATGGCAGGTGTGGGTAAGCAAGAGATCAAGAAAATGCCGGTGATCGGTAAAGTCCTTGAACTCGGCGGTGTGGTCATGATCGACCGCAAGAATGCGGCATCCGCCATTGAGGCCATGCAGCCCCTGGTGGAAGCCATGCGCGATGAGGGTAAGTCCGTGGCCCTGGCCCCGGAGGGCACGCGCACCGTATCCCCCAACCTTGCCCCGTTTAAGAAAGGCGCGTTCCATTTAGCCATGCAGGCCGGTGTGCCCATGGTCCCGGTGGTGATTCACAACGCGGGGGATGTGGCCCCCAAGGGAGACTTTATCTTCCGACCCGCCACGGTAGAGGTGGAAGTCCTTGATCCCGTAGACACCAGTTCCTGGACACCGGAAACCATCGATGATCACGTGCGCGACGTGCGCAACCTGTTCCTGAAAACCCTGGGACAACCGGTAGAGGAAGCATCGCCGGCGGCCAAGACCCGCAGCAAAAAAGCCCCGACTAAGAGTGCTACGAAAACAAAAACCAAGGCAAAAGCTAAGGCCAAGATAAAAGCGAAGGCGAAAGGAAAAAGCAGCGCGGCTAAGGCCACAGGCAAACCCCCAACGAAGAAAAAAGCCGCACCTAAAAGCAAGGCCGCCAAACCTCAAACGGGCACTCGATCCAAGACGAGGCCCAAGGCCAGGCCCAAAGCTCGGCCCAAAAACGCCTGACGGCCTTGGCCTAAGCCGCGCCGGGAGCGCACAACACCGTCAACAACAATAAGCAAAGATGGAGAACACCATGGCTGAACTGAAAGTTGCCGTTCTGGGCGGCGGATCCTGGGGAACCACCGTCGCCGCCCTAACCACCCGCAATGCTCCTGTCACCTTATGGGCGCGAAACCCTAACACCGTCGACGAGATAAACCGTAACCACACCAACAGTACCTATCTACCCGACGCCCAGCTTCCGGAAGCGCTGCGGGCCACCAACGATATCGCCGAGGCCGTATCCGGGGCTGACATTGTCGTTATGGGCATCCCCTCGCAGAACTTCCGCAGCGTACTCATGGAAGTGCGTAAACATTTACGCGCCTGGGTTCCCGTTGTGAGCCTCACCAAAGGCCTTGAGCTCGATACCCGCATGCGCATGACGGAAATCATCAACGAGCTTATGCCCGGTCACCCCATCGGGGTGCTTACGGGGCCAAACCTGGCCCGAGAAATCATGGCCGGTCAGGCCGCTGCGGGGGTCATCGCCATGGAGGACGACATTATCGTGCGTTCTCTTCAGGAGGTATTCAAAAGTGGCTTGTTCCGCGTCTACACCAACACCGACGTGATCGGCTGTGAACTCGGTGGCGTGCTAAAAAACATTATCGCTATCGCGGTGGGGATGGGTGATGGCCAGGGTGCTGGTGACAACACCCGCGCAGCTCTGATTACCCGTGGTCTGGCAGAAGTCACCCGTTTGGGAGTCGCCATGGGCGGTCGCGCTCGAACCTTTTCCGGTCTGGCCGGCATGGGAGACATGATCGCCACCTGCACCAGTCCCCAAAGCCGCAATCGCCACGTGGGCATCGAACTGGGCAAGGGGAAAACCATGGAGCAAATCGCCGAAGAGATGTTCATGGTCGCTGAGGGAGCCAAGAGCGCACCTGCAGTCATGGCCCTGGCCGAAAAATATGGCATCGATATGCCCATCGCTCGTGATGTTTATCGTGTAGTCTCCGGCGAGACCAACGCCCGGGGCGCCTATCGCGGACTTTTACGAACCGCAGCCGGCGCCGAATCCGAACCCGGCTGACCCAACGACGCGCGCGATCGTGGCGGGTCGGCAAAAGAAAGGACCAAAGCTCCATGCATCGTCTCCTGACCGCCTGCGCCCTCCTCCTCACAGGTTGCACGAACAACAGCGTCGTTGATACATCGGACACGTCGAACAGCGAGTCTCCGGCGATGAAATCGTCCTACTCGTCGCCGATGCCCGAACATCAGCAAAAGAGCCCCTGGTTTCAGGATGCCCAGGGCAAAGCCTCGCGCTATGCCGGCGACAAAAAGGCTAAAAACGTCATCCTGTTTCTGGGCGATGGCATGGGCATTTCCACCATCACCGCGGCGCGGATCCTCGCCGGCCAACAGAACGGTCAGCCCGGAGAAGAGAACAGCCTAAGCTTTGAAGACTTTCCCGTTACGGGTTTGGTCAAAACCTACAATGTGAACTCCCAGACCGCCGATTCCGCCGGCACCATGAGTGCGATCATGACTGGGGTAAAAACAGATATCGGCATCTTCGGCGTCGACGAGAACGCTACCCGATCTGACTGCGCCAGTGGATCCGGGCATGAACTGCTGTCTCTGCTGGAAATCGCTGAGCTGGCCGGCAAGGCAACGGGCGTCGTCACTACCACGCGCCTGACCCATGCCACTCCGGCGGCAACCTACGCCAATACCGTTAACCGGGATTGGGAGGACGACAGCGAAATGCCTGAAGTCGCCCTGGCCCAGGGTTGTCGCGATATCGCCGCTCAGTTCCTAAGTTTTACCGATGACCTGAATGCGCGCTACGGAGCCGGAGCCAGCAACGGCATCGAGGTTGCCCTGGGTGGTGGTCGGCGCCATTTTCTGCCGAAGAATGTGGATCGGGGACGGCGCGCCGATGGGCGCAATCTGATCGCCGAATGGCAAACGCAGCATCCTCAGGGCACGTACGTGGAGAACAAAATTCAACTCGCGGCGGCGCAGCAGACGCCACTGCTGGGGCTGCTTAGCGCATCGCATATGCAATACGCGTCGCAGCGCCAGGTGGAAGGTACTGCGCAGCCGTCTCTCCAGGCGATGACTGGCAAGGCCATCGAGCTTCTCGAGGGAAGCGATCAGGGTTATCTGCTGGTAGTTGAAGCGGGCCGTATCGATCACGCCCACCACGCGGGCAATGCCTTCAACGCCCTTAATGACACCATCGAACTCTCCGACACGGTGGCGGAGACTCTCCGTCGGGTCGACCCCGAGGAAACTCTGATTTTGGTGACCGCCGATCACAGCCATGTATTCACTATGGCGGGCTACCCTCGCCGGGGCAATCCCATCCTTGGCAAAGTAGTTTCCGCCTGGAGCGATGAACCCACCCTGGATGGAGCTGGGCAGCCCTACACCACCCTGGGCTATATGAACGGGCGCGGCTTCGCCGACTATGGCCCAGAGCTGAATGCCGACCATCGCTATCTGGATCCCCACGATACGGGCCGCAAAGACCTGACGCGGATTGACACCACCGCCCCCGGCTACCATCAGGAGGCCCTGGTGCCCATGGATGCGGAAACCCACGGTGGTGAAGATGTAGCGGTCTACGCCGTGGGCCCGGGAGCGCAGGCGGCGGGCGGCGTGAACGAACAGAATCTGCTCTTCCACGTTATGCTCCAGGCTACGGACTGGGAAGAGACTGCAGCTCGTCGCATTGATGAGCGCGCCTCCTCCCACTGAGCGCGGGGAATCTTTTTTCCTCCGACGCATCCAAGTAATGACTTTCTAAATCATCAGGCCCCCAGGAGAACTCGCCATGGGATCCCCATCACCGCGACCCTTACGCCGAATCACCGCCGGCCTGTTGGCCGCCACCCTGCTGACGCTCATAGCCTGCACCACAAGCCCTACGGGACGCAGCCAGTTCATGTTGATATCGCCCGAAGCAGCCATCGTAGAATCGCGAAAAGCATACCTCAGCACCGTCGATGAACTGGATCGGGAAGACAAACTGGTCGATGACCCGAGGATGGCCGACCGCGTGGCTACCATCACCGGGCGACTGGTCACGGAAGCCGTGGCCAAATACCCGGATACGGCGAACTGGGAATGGAGCGTTGCCATCATTGACGACGATGAGACGGTCAATGCCTGGTGCATGGCCGGTGGTCGCATGGCGGCCTATACGGGACTGTTCGAGCAACTGCAGCTGACGGACGATGAATTCGCCCAGATCATGGGTCACGAGATCGCGCACGCTCTGGCCAACCATACGGCGGAGCGGATGTCGCGGGCGATTGCTATCAACATGGGTGTGATCGCCGCCGGTGTTGCTTCGGACAACACGGCGGCCACCATGGCCGGTGCGGCCTTGGCGGCCAAGCTTGCCCTGGAGTTACCGAACAGCCGCGTTGCAGAATCGGAGGCCGATGAGATTGGTATCGAACTGGCCAGTCGCGCCGGCTACGACCCCGAGGCGGCCATTACCCTGTGGCAGAAAATGGGCAGCCTATCCGAGGAGCGTCCACCGGAGTTTATGAGCACTCATCCGGCCCCGGAGAACCGTCAGGCCGCGCTGGCCGAGATGGTGCCGCAGATGCGCGAGCTAAACCCAACGAGACAGATGGCCTCGGTAACCCCGGTGACCATCGTTCGTTAGCCGTCGGCCCCAGGTCCACGTCCAATAACATCACCAGTGTCGCCAGCCACCGCCTGCGGTGAACTGCGAACGACGCTGACATCCGCAAGCTCCGCCGCCAGTTCCCGGCGCAGATATGCCTCAGCGGTCTGTCGAACCGCCGGGCTCTTGCCCAGGGTGCTGTCGAAGAACGCCCGGATAGCCACCTTGCCAATCATCTGCTGACGCAGCACATTCGTAGCTTTGGGTAGAGGGCTGAGCTGACAGAGTTCGTTCTCAAGCCCGTACTCGTAGCCCTCCTGGGCGTCGCCAAAAAGCCCGGTCCAGCTCTTCGTGTCGCTATCCTCGATGTAACGCAATACGGAGTAGCAGCCGATGGAATCCGTGTTGCGCATCCACCGCAGCCAGGCCGTTCCCCCAGAGAAACCCGTATGGGAACCCCCGGCCACGGTCACCAGGGTCGCTCCGGGGACTTTCGCCGGTACCGGTTCCGCGTTGGTGTCCCAGGGTACGAGGGCGTCCAACTCCCCGGCCAGCATCATGAAGGGCGCATCGCCATGGGAGAAGAAATCGGGAGTGAAGAAATTTGTCGGTCCCGCTATGGCAATCACGGCACCGATTCTTGGGTCTCGCCAGCGCGGATGGTAACCGGCCAGGGTAGAGGTGAGCCCGCCGAGAGAAATGCCCAGCACCCCAATACGCGATGCGTCAATCTTGTCGCTCAGGGTGTGCCCCGCCACAGTGCTATATCCCAGGAGGCTATCGATGAGAAAGCTCACGTCGCCGGGCTGATTGACCACGTCTTCAAACATGGGTCCACCCGGGGCCGACATGTTCGTCAAGGGATAGTCCACGGCGACCACCACATAGCCGTGGCTGGCCAGGTGTTCCGCGAGATACCGGCCATTCTCCCGTAGGGAGGTAAAACCATGGCTGAAGATCAAGAGGGGCGCACTACCCGCGTTTACATCATCGGGGTACCAGACCGTACCTTCGAGGCTCCGTTCATCGCTGCCCGGAAATTCTCCGTTGGCCTGGGTAGACCGACTGCGATCGACAAAGGTCTCGTCGAACTCACCTACGGCCCAAGGACCTACCGCAAGGCGCTGCGCACTGACAGAATCGGCGGGAAAAGCCTGCGGCTGATGGGAATAGCGGGCAAACAAACCGATGCCCAGAACCATCAGCAAGATCACGGCAAAGATTGTCAGAAGTGACTTCACGGCGGTGGCCTACAGGGAAGGAGGCCGCTTTTTTACCACAGATGTATCGTTTCGCGGGCAGGATGGGCGATTTATCATGGGGCATGGAGTTTTCGCCGATGGGGCACCTTTGACGACACGCGACAACAAGCTTGAGGCTCTGGCGCAGTTGATAGCCCGATGCCTGCCTACCCTCGGTACGGAGCGCTTTGCCGCAGAGCTCCTGGGCGGTCTGCGAGCACTCGTGCCCATCGACGATGCCTCGGTGATCTACTACGCCCGTGGCGCTCTGCCGGTGGTGGTGTACCGGGAGAACCCCGAGGCCCGGGGCGAAGAAAGCATGGAACGTTTCGTTGCCGGCGCCTTTCTCCTCGATCCTTTTTATCGCGCCGCCCGGGAACAGCGGCGTTTTGGCCTGTTCCGCCTCAAGGATCTGGCCCCCGAAGACTTTGAAGAAAGCGAGTATTACCGAAGCTGGTTCCAGAACTGCGGGTTTACGGACGAATGCGGATATATGATCGAAGTGGGCACGGACGCCTTTGTTAACGTGGCCCTGGGTCGCCTGGGCCGTGGTCGCTTTACCGATGCCCAAGAAGAGGTCCTGCGCAGCATCCGCAGCGCGGTAGAAAGCCTGTGCCAACAACACTGGGCCCGAGACGCCAGTGACGAAGGGAGCAGCGGCGATGGTCTGCGCCGGCAGTTGCACCTGGCTCTGGATGACTTTGGGTCCAGTTTACTCACGGAGCGGGAAACCCAGGTCATCAATCTAGTGCTCCACGGCCACTCCACCAAATCCGTGGCGGCGCGCCTGGGTATATCCGTGGAAACGGTAAAACTCCATCGCAAACACGCTTACGCAAAGCTGGAGGTGAGTTCCCAGGCCGAGTTGTTCTATCTGTTCCTGGATTCCCTCATGAGCGCCAAGGACTATCAGGGCGGTGATACCCTCATTACTTACCTACAGAAGCCCGAGCGATCCCCTGCGCCGCAATGACGATAGCCGTCGCCGCGATACCATAGGCCGCCATGCTGGTGAGAAAAACTCCCGAGTAGTCGTTTTCCGTAACCAGGGTCGCGGCGGCAGCGGGACCCAAGCCAGCACCGGCTCCGCTGGCAATGCCGCCAGCGGTAACCACCGCTCCCCCCGGGTCCAAGTCCGCCAAAACACTTTGGATATAGGGTGTCACAAAGGCCCAGGTCACGCTGTGAATACTCACGCAGAGTAAAAACACCATGTAACTTTCGGCTTCCATGATCCCCCAGAGGGACGCGGCACCCACAGCGAACCCCACCAATACGGGCAGCGCGTGACCAAAACGGGAGCCTACAAATAGGATCGCAAACGCGCCCGGAACTCCGAGGACCGAGGCAATTCCCAAGGAGGAACCGATTTCCGAGTCGCTGAGCCCGGCGAGCACAGCGATACGTTCGAGGTAGACATCGGTGCCGATATTCGACGCCTCGCTAAAGCACAGGGCCGCCAAGCCCGCGAGGGCCGGCACGGCGAGGAGCAGTCGCCATTCGCTACCGCGGATAGAAATGCCCGCCACGTCAGCGGGATCTTTCGGTAACAGTGCGACAAAGGGCATAGCCGCAAGTTGTACGGCGGCAAAAGATAAATACAGGCGGCGCACGTCCAGATCCGGCAGATAGGTAGGCAAGCCCCAGAGAAACACCCCCGCAATACCAAACTGCAGCATCATAAAAAGACCATAGCAACGCTCGGAGCCCTTCTCCCGGGCAAAGGCGCTCATCACTCCGGCATACGCGGCTCCCTCGCCGAGGGCATTTAAGGCCCGCAGGGTATAGAAAACCCCATGGTGCTCATACATAAAGGCCGCGCCGGCATTGCAGACAACAGCAAGGGATAGACCGATCAACGCCAGACGAGGGAGACGCAGGCGATGCATGGTGAGGGCACAGATCAGGGCCACGGTCACCGACCCGATAGCTCCCCATCCCGAGGTCAGACCCGCCTCAGCGGGGCTGAAGCCGCCATAGTCCACCAGTACACCAGTGATCACCGGCCCGATCAGAATCGGTATTACACAGCTACAGCCCAGCAGCGCCAGGCCCCAGATGGCCGGTCTTGGTAGCACTCAGGGCGCCTCGCGGGAGTGACCCATCAGATCTCCGTAGAGATCGGGTCGTCGATCGCGGAACACACCCCATTGGGTTCGGTAGCGGGCCACATCATCGAGATCAAAGCCGGCGACTAACACCGCTTCCGTCTCATCATCGGCTTGATTTACCAGGGCCCCCGTGTGATCTGCGATAAAGGAATGCCCATAGAAATCCACCGTCAGGTTTGGATCCCCCGTAGCCACCTCGTGACCAATACGATTAGACGCCACCAGGGGCACCATGTTGGCGGCCGCGTGCCCCTGCATCACCCGTGTCCAGTGATCGCGGGAATCCAGCTCTGGAACCCCCGGTTCGCTGCCAATAGCGGTGGGATACAAAAGTAGTTCAGCTCCCTGGAGGGCCATGGCTCGGGCCGCCTCGGGAAACCACTGATCCCAGCAAATACCCACACCGACGGTGCCAAAGCGTGTCGGCCAGATTTTGAAACCTGTGTCTCCCGGAGTGAAGTAGGTCTTCTCCTGGTAGCCGATGGAATTGGGGATATGCGCTTTGCGATACACGCCCAGGGCCTCACCGTTGGCGTCGATCATGCACAGGGAGTTGTAAAAGGTGTTTCCCGATCGCTCAAACCAGCTGATGGGCAAAACCACTTCTAGCTCCGCGGCGAGGGCCTGAAAGTGCTGAAGGAGCTGGTTATCCTCTACGGGGCTCGCCAGTTCCAAATGCTCCCCTTTTTGCTCGATGCAAAAGTACGGGGTTTCGAACAGCTCCTGCAGCAACACCACCTGTCCGCCAGCCTCGGCAGCCTGGCGCACCAGACGGCTGGCATTCTCGATGTTCGCTTCTCGGTCCCAGCTACAGGCCATCTGCGTGGCCGCTACGGTCACATTACGCATGCTTGTTTCCCTTCTCGGCAAACTGAAACCTTGCCATGGTGGGGCTCGTTCAGGACCCTGACAAACGCAAACTTTTCGCCGCTGCCATTAGTTTTCTTCATGACTGGTCGTTTTGCGCCTGAGCTATAAGCCAGGACCACAGTCGTCCTTCGGCGTCGCCGGTAATCCGCTCGGGGTCGCCGACCAGGTACCAGCTTTCCTGACGCTCAATCACAGGCTCCATAAGGGTAAGCAAGGATCCCGTTTCCAGGGCCGTCGAAGCAAGGGTCCGGCTACCCAGGACCACACCCTGTCCGGCCAGCGCCGCATCGAGAGCCAGGCCCGGATCACTAAAGTTGTAGCCGCGCACCGTGGCTTTGCCCTCATAGCCAGCGGCCTCAAACCAGCGATTCCAGCCCTCCCAGCTTTCATCGTGGAGAAGCTCCAGCTTCGCCAACGCCGCCGCCGTGGGGCGCTTTCGGCCCAGGGATTTCCGATAGCTGGGGGCACACAGGGGCGCGAGTCGCTCGGCTGCGAGACAGACGCTAGTCATGTGCGGCCATTCACTGTCACCGAGGGCAATAAACATATCGTTTTCGCTGTGGCTGAAATCCACCGCGACGTCGGTGCTGACAATCCAGGGGTCAATATCCGGATGTTCCTCGCGCAACTGAGGTAATCGCGGTAGCAACCAGTGGCGGGCGAAAGCCGGCGGACAGGTAATCACCACGGAGCCCGGCTTGATATAGAAATCCAGGCGACCGAGACCTTCTTCCAAGGTCGAAAGGGTTCGTCGCGTGGTCTCCAGCATGTCGTGACCGGCATCGGTCAACTCCACGGTCCGGGCCTGGCGGCGGAAAAGCGCCTGCCCCAAGAGGTCTTCCAGAGCGCGAATCTGGTGGCTCACTGCCGACTGGGTCATGGACAGCTCCTCCGCCGCCCGGGAGAAGCTCGCCAGGCGCGCGGCGGCCTCAAAGCCCACCAGGGACTGCAGCGAGGGAAAACGTCGATAACGAGAACCCATAAACAAAACTCATGGACGGCGCGAAAAACTTTCGTTTGAGGGAGTCTCGGCCCTCCCCTAGGCTGCGGTCAATGCTTTTACTGCGGAAACGAACCATGTCGAACTATCGAATGCCCGCCGAGTGGGAAGCCCACGAACGCTGCTGGATGGCCTGGCCATCTCGCGACGGCATGTGGGCCGACGACGATGCCACCTGCCGCGCCTACACGGCGGTGGCCCACGCTATTGCCGCCTACGAGCCCGTGACCATGGTGGCCCCATCCCGTCATCTCACCCGCGCTCGAAACTATCTCGGCAGCGATGTTGAGGTCCTGGAGATGCCCATCGACGATTCCTGGGCTCGGGACAGCGGACCGAACTTTGTCGTGGGCGATGACGGCGACCTCGCCGGGGTGTGCTTCGGCTTCAACGCCTGGGGTGAGAAGTACCATCCTTACGACCAGGACGCACTCATGGCCGAACGGATCCTTGAGCACGTGGGTGTTCCCGCTATCCGCTCTCCGCTTATCGCCGAAGGCGGTGGCCTGTGTGTGGATGGCGAGGGGACCCTCCTCACCACAGATACCTGTTTCCCCAACAGCAATCGCAACCCCGACTGGACCGTAGGAGCCATAGAGGACGAGCTAAAGGGGCAGTTGGGGGTGGAGAAAGTACTGTGGCTGCCCGGTGATCCTCTGGATGATGAAACCGATGGTCACGTAGACGGCCTGGCCATGTTTGCCCGCCCTGGCGTGGTCATCGTCGAAGGTACGGAACACGCGAACGATCCGCGCAAGCCCTACTTCGACGAGCTTCGCGCCGCCCTGGAGGGTCAGACCGATGCCTGCGGTCGCAACCTTATCCTGCTGATGCTGCCCGAGGCTCCGCCGTCCGCTGCGATAGGCGACCGGTTCTGTCTGTCCTATGTGAATTTCTACTTCGCAAACGGGGCGGTAATCGCACCGGCCTACGGGATTCCCACCGATGATGCCGTGCGTGAACGGCTCCAGGACTACTTTCCAGACCGGGAGATTGTCCTCGTTCCTATCTCAGACATCGCCCAGGGCGGTGGCGGCATCCACTGCATCACCCAACAACAGCCTAAGGTGATCCGATAGGCCAGGAGACATGCCCCGTGGTGGTGGCCTATATTTGAAGGCTTTATCGCTCCGAGGAAGAGCTCCATGGCCGACATCTTCGTCACCTCACGGCATCGCCAGGAGCCGTGGACAAGCGCTGACGATGCAGAACCCTCGCGCTATCCGAACGTTACGGGCGGTACGGCGCAATGAGCGTCGACACCTGGGGAGCCGCCAGTCTGATACCCACGGGGCTGGTCTTCACCCTCGCCCTGTGGACGAGACGGCCCATCGAATCCCTCCTCAGCGGCTCCGTGCTGGGCCTGCTCATGCTCAATGGCGCGGGCTTTGTCAGCGCCCTGGCGGAGACCTCCCTGGACGTGCTCACCGACCCCGATGTGGCCTGGGTCATCTTGGTCTGCGGGTTGATGGGCGGGGTTATCGGTCTGTTGCTGCGTACGGGAGCCACCCTGTCGTTTACGGAGAAGGTCTCGGCACGGGTAACCGGAGAACGGGGTGCCCTGCTATACAGCTGGGTCCTGGGCATCTTTATGTTCGTCGATGACTATCTCAACTCCCTCGCCGTGGGTTCAGCGATGCGCGACATCACCGATCGTTTTCGGGTGGCCCGGGAGCGTCTGGCGTATGTGGTCGACTCCACCGCTGCGCCCATCTCCGTGATCATTCCCTACTCTACCTGGGGAGCCTTCTTCGGCGGACTCCTGGTGGCCAACGGTCTAGCGCCGGAAGGCGAAGGCCTGAATGTGTATATCAGCGCCATCCCCTACATGTTCTACGCCTGGGCGGCAGTGCTTGTCGTGCCCCTGGTTATCTGGGGGCTGATCCCCTCCCTGGGGCCCATGCGCACCGCGGATCGTCGCGCTCAGGAAGAAGGGATCACGGTGCCGCCGGAAGCGGCGCATATCGAAGCGGCAAACCAGTCCATTCGCCCCAAAGAGGGTTTGCAGGTGGGCACCTGGTTTTTCGTGGCCTCCATGGCCCTGCTGGTCGCGACCACCATCGCCGCGGACAACGATTTTCTGGTCGGTCTGTACATCACCGTTGGCGCCATGGTGATCTACATCCTGCTGCGCAAGTACCTGAACCTTCAGGAGACCTTCGATACGGTAATCGACGGTTTCAAGACCATGCTCGAACCCCTCGCCGTGCTCGTGGCCGCCTTCATCCTCAAAGAGGTCAACGACGATCTGGGGCTCGCCCCCTACGTGGTGGAAAGCCTGCAACCGCTGCTCACCGCCGAAACTCTCCCGGCGGCCATCTTCGTCATCATGGGGCTCGTGTCGTTTCTCACGGGCTCCAACTGGGGAGTCTTTGTCATCGTGCTCCCCATCGTCACGGCCCTGGGTCGTGGACTAGAGGCCGACATGACCCTACTCATCGGCGCGACCCTGTCGGCGAGCACCTTCGGCTCCCACGCCTGTTTTTACTCCGACGCAACGGTGCTCACGGCCCAGGCCACGGGCTGCACTCCTCTACAACACGCGCTCACCCAGCTTCCCTACGCCCTGATCGCCGCCGCGGTGGCGACCCTGGGCTATCTATGGATCGGCTTTGCCGGCTAAGGGCCGGCTCCGGAAAACCCAATGGAGGTAACACCATGATTGATCAAACCAGAAACACCAACGGCTGCCGAGCGGCTTTAGGTGTCAGCGCCGTCTTCCTGGCTTTACAGGGCGTGAGCGTGTCGGCCGAGACGGTCTACCCGGTGGAAATGACCGCCGCAGACCTCACCGGCAAGCTCTTCGAACACCCGGACACCATCGCCAGCAGTGAAGGTGGCAACGACACCCTGGACATCACTTCCCTGAAATCCAGCGACGGCAAGTTTGCTTCCGGCCTGTATAAGTCCGGCGCCGTGCGGGCGGAAATCAACGAGCCTTACGGGGTCGATGAGTTCATGTACTTCCTCGAAGGCGGCGTTACCCTCACTTCCAGCGACGGCACGGTCACGGAAATCACCGCAGGTGAAGGTCTGACCATACCCAAGGAATGGACCGGCGTTTGGGATACCCAGGGCTACCGAAAGATATGGGTTATCTATTCTGCGGACGGATCTGGTCTCTAGGACCGTAACGTTCTGGCGGAATAATCCGCTATGACAAGGGAAGCACTTTCCCACGGCTCCCAGCACGAGGGCCGGACCATTTTGTCCATCGCCCTGCCGCTCACCACCGCCTATATGGCGGAGATGGGCATGATCATCACCGATATGATCATCGTTGGTCGCCTGGGCAGCGATGAGCTTGCCGCGGTGGGCCTGGCTGGGGATTTGTTCTGGGTTTTTCTCCTCATCGGCATGGGGGTGATATCCGTGGTCGGGGTACTGGTGGCGCAGAATCTCGGCGCTCAGAGGCCCCGGGCGATTATCGATGCCGCCGAGCAAGGCATGGTGGTTGCCACCGTGGCGAGCCTGCCGATCATGATCGGCGTGTGGTTCCTGGGGCCAGCACTAGGGCTGGCAAAGCAGGAACCCCAGGTGGTGGCGCTCATCACCGATTATTCCCGGGTGCTGATCTGGGCGGTGTTCCCCGCCCTCTGGTTTGTGGTCCTGCGCAACTACATCACCGCTCTGGCGCACTCGGCCGCCATCGGCTGGATCACGGTTGCTGCAGTGGGTCTGAACCTAGTGCTGAACTACACCCTGGTGTTTGGCAAAGCTGGACTACCGGCCCTCGGCGTCGTTGGCGCCGGCATTGGCACAACCGTCGTTAACTGGGCCATGTTCTTTACCCTGGTATGGTTTGTGAAAAAGGCTCCGCAGTTCGATGGCCGTCGCCCGAGAATCATCCCCACACGTCTCAACCCCGCGACCATTGCCGAAATTGCACGGCTGGGGCTTCCCGTGGGTTTAACCCAAATCCTCAACGCCGGTATGTTTTCTGCCGCGGCGATTCTGGTGGGCGCCATCAGCGCAGCAACCCTCGCTGCGCAGCAAATCCTGTACAGCGTGATCTACCTGGCCCTGAGTTTCGCCGCGGGTTTTGCCGATGCCGTGCGCGTGCGGGTGGCTTTCGGCCTCGGACGACAGGATCTACCCGCCATTGTGCGCTCCGCCCGCCTGACCTTTGCCATGGCCACCCTCGCCGCTCTGGTCGCCACCCTGGTGATGTGGCTCATACCGGAGCTATTGGTCAGCGTATTCCTGGATCGAGATCTCGCTGCCAACCGCGAAGTTCTCACCATCGCCCTTGCCCTTAGCGCGTCGGCGGGTCTGTTCCTGCTCATCGACAGCCTGCAGATGGTGATCGCCGATGCCATTCGCGGCTTGCGCGATACCCGCTCCCCGCTGTGGATCTCGCTTCTTGGCTATTGGTTTGTGGGCATCGGCTCGGGCACCTGGCTGTGTTTTGCTTTGGATCTGGGTGCCCAGGGTTTGTGGTGGGGACTGGTGGCAGGCGTAAGCCTGTGCAGCGTGCTTCTTTATCTTCGCTACCGGCAGCTCATTGCATCGGGGCTACCGACCCAGGCACCATGAGTCTTCCGTCATAGACCCGCCTCCCATGAATCAACCCAAGCCACCGCCCCCCGGCCCCTGGATCCAGAACACCCTGCGGGAGGGCTTTGCCCACCTGAACGCCGGACGCATCAACGAGGCCTCGGCCTGCTGCCAGAAACTGCTGACGGCAAAGCCGGACCTTGTCCCGGGGCACTTCCTCGTCGGCTTGATCTCCCTGGAGATTAAACAGACCGTTAATGCCATCCGCGCCTTTGGTTCTGTCACCCAGCTAGATCCCAGCCACGGCGCCGCCTGGGCGAACCTGGCGAGTCTGTTCATGAGATCAGGACAAGCCGGGCGCGCGGACGCCGCGTTGGCCAAGGCCGTGGAGCACGCTGATGACAACCCCGTTGTTATGGATCTCGTCGGCATGGTCCATGGGCAACTGGGCTCCCACGAGGAGGCCGGACGATGGTTTGCCCAGGCACTGGAGAAAAATCCTGACAGCATCCCATTTCAGATCAACCAGGCGAATAACCACAAGTTTTTGGATCGCCTGGATGAGGCCGAGGTGTTGCTAAAGCAAGTCATCGCCCGTGTTCCGGAACATCCGAATGCTCACTGGCTCCTGTCTGGCATGCGCAAGGCCAAGGATCGCAGGCATGTCGAAACCCTGGAGAGCCTGGTAGATAAGACCACTCATCCGCAGGCGCTGGCGTTCCTCTACTACGGCATGGGTAAGGAACTCGAAGACCTGGCGGAATGGGACGGTGCGTTTCGCGCCTTTGCCCGGGGCGCGGCCGCAAGGCGCAAAACCCTGAATTTTGATGAAGCCCTGGAAATCGAAATGTTCCAGGCCTTTGCTGACACGTTTACGGAAGATTGGTTGGCCCAAGGCCCCTCGGGCAACGATGATTCCTCACCCATTTTCGTGGTTGGGCAGCCACGGACAGGAACGACCTTGGTAGAGCGGATCATCGTTGCCCATTCCCAGGTCCATTCCGCCGGCGAGTTGCGCCAGTTCAGTCACAGCTTGCGCCGCCTGGGCGATTACCGGGAATCGACCAACCAATCGCCGAAACTTGCAGCGATGGGCGCAGCCGTAGATCCCATGGCCCTGGGGAACGCCTACATGCAAACCACGGCAACGCTGAGGGGCGATACGCCACGATTTGTCGACAAGCTACCGCCGAACTACCTCTATATCCCGCTCATTCTCAAGGCTCTACCCAACGCCAAGATCGTCCATTTGCGTCGGGGTCCTATGGATGCCTGCTTCGCCAGCTTTAAGCAGTTGTTCGCCGACGCCTACCCCCATTCCTACGACCAGGCGGAGATGGCTCGCCACCACGCCCGTTATTTCAAGCTTATGGACGTCTGGAGAGAACGCTTTGGCGATCGCTTCTTCGATATTTCCTATGAAGACACGGCCGCGAACCTTGAACCCAACGCCCGAGCGCTTATCGAGTACCTCGATCTGCCCTGGGAGGACGCTTGCCTGGCCTTCCACGAGCAATCCGGGGCGGTCACCACCGCTAGCTCCGTGCAGGTTCGACAGCCCGCGCACACACGCTCCATAGGCCGTTGGCGGCGCTACGAGACCCAGTTGGCACCTATGAAACAAGCCCTTGAGGAAGCGGGAGTCCCTCTGGAGCTCAGTTGATGCGGTTTGAGCGTCATCCCAGTGCACGGCGGTACGGGATCTGACCCATTTGAGGGCCGAAATACCGAGCGTGTAGGCAAAGACGCATCCCTAGCAGGATATTTTTACGTTTTTGTGTATTGCGGCGACTTTCTCTTCCCGCTAGCTTCAAGAGTACGTTTGCCAAACCCCACAGCTCAGGGAGAATCCCATGGCCAAGTACCGTCGTTCACAGGTCCAGATGAAGGCAGCACCCATCTCCGATAGACCCGGCACCCACCGTTCCCGAATGGCTCAGGCCGTGTCCATGGCTGCCCTGGCAGGCGCATCCGCGGGCCCTCTGAGCGCGCAGCAGCTTGAGGAGGTTGTGGTTACCGCAACCAAACGTGCCGAATCGGTGCTGGATGTTTCCGTATCCATGACCGCAATGACGGGCACGGAAAGTCGTCTCCTCAACCTGAACGACATCAAAGACCTCATTCAATTTACCCCCGGCATCACTGGTAACTCCAAGGACTCTTTCCTGGATACGATCTCCGTGCGGGGCATCCGCACGAATCTGTTCGGCAACGGTGCAGAGCCCTCCATCGGCTTCTTCGTCAACGGGCTGTACCAGGGCCGCACCGGTGCAGCGGTGAGCGGGTTGTTCGATGTGGAACGCAGTGAGGTTCTTCGCGGTCCCCAGGGCTTCCTTTTTGCCCGGGGCGCCGTAACCGGTGCCTTCAACGTGATTACGGAGAAGGCGAGTACGGAGGCCACGGAGGGTTACGCGGAACTGGACGTCGGTGAGCGCGGCGTGTTCGTCTTCGAAGGCGCCGTCAATGTGCCCTTGACCGACAACCTCGCCATGCGTGTATCCGGCTTGCACACGGAGGAAGACGGCTATGTCGAGAACCTCAATGGTGGGCCCGATCTCATCGCCCACGACAACGATTCCCTGCGCGTAAGCTTCAACTACAACACCGAGAAGTTTAATGGCGACTTGATTTTCCAGTATGACGATCGCGACCAGGCCGGCTCCATCTACCGGGTGACCGGTGAAGGACCGAACTTCAGCAGTGGACCTTCCTTGTTTCTCAACGGCGGTGAGCCCTGGGATGTGGGCGACAGTCGCAACGTCAACATCAATGATCAGGTCGGCTCGCGTGATCAGGCCGAAGTATTCTCTGTGGGCCTGCTTATGGACTACGACCTCGGATGGGCCACCCTGTCGTCCATCACGGGATACAAAGACCACGACTACGAATATGGGGAAGACTTTGACGGTCTGCCCATCACTCTCTTCGAGTACGAGCAGTTCCAGACCGGTGAGTACTTCGAAACGGAGCTGCGTCTCACTTCACAGAGCGAAGGTCCTCTGAGCTGGTACGCCGGTGCGTCTGTATACCGCGAGGAAATCGACACCACCTTCGGCAATATCCAGAGTGAAGATGTTTATTGCGACCTGTACCTGAACTATTACCTTTACGCGGGCCAGGCCTACCGCGGTTGTCAGGCTTACTATGACTACGCGGGTTACGAATTCACCCCATCGACGAACGGCCTAATCAACGACTACAACGAGACGAAAGGAACCTACGAAGGCTACTCGGCCTACGTCGAGGTTGGCTATGCCTTTACGGAGCAGTTCGATATCGCTGTCGGTGTGCGCTATCAGTACGACGAGCGCGAGTACTCCAACGAACGTCTTGCAGACCTCGGTGGCTCCCAGTTCTCCGGCGGTGTGCAGGGCGTATTGCCGACACCGGACGGAGCGCTGTCTGATTCCCAGAGTTGGAACGACACCACCTTCCGGGTCGTAGCGAACTGGCGACCCAACGAAAACACACTACTCTTCGCCTCGGTGGCCACCGGCTACAAACCGGGTGGTTACGATACCTACGGCTTCGAGAATATCGAAACCGGCGAAGCCTCTGAAGACGAGGCCCTGGCAGGCCGCGATCGACCGGCGGATTTCGACGAAGAAACCGTGACCTCTTATGAAATCGGGTACAAAGGCACGGTGCTAGACGGTCGAGTGCAGCTGTCATGGACCGGCTTCCTCTATGAGTACAAGGATCTTCAGTCATTTTTCACTCAAGAGAACCCCAACGGCCCGGGTTTCCAGACCATTGCTGGCAACGTCGGTGTGCTTGATGGCTGGGGAAGCGAAATCGAGATCTACGCCGCCCTTACGGACAACGTCACTCTGCGAGTCGGTGGTTCCTGGCTAGATTCCGAAGCGAACGAAGTACAGGCCTTCTGCGGCGCCGCCGTGGATCTGGGCGCCACCGAGGACGCCTGTGAAGGTGAACCCCTACCCCTGGCCCCAGAGTTTACGGCCTTCGCCGTGCTCAACGGCAGCTTCCCCATTGGCAGTCGCGGCGGGGAACTGTTCGGCAATCTCGCCTGGTCCTGGGAAGACGACATGCGCGGTGACTGGATTCCACCCAGTCTGGCTGAGCAAACCATCCAAACCCTCGATCAAACCGATATCATCATCGGTTATCAGGAAGAGAACTGGGTGATCAGCGGCTACGTCGAGAACGTATTCGACAACACCTGGGACGATGGCACCTTTGGCGAAGGCTTCGATGGGGGTCCTTATCCCCAATATGTGTTCGGCCCGGCCCGGCCTCGGACTGCAGGTATACGCGCGAGTTACAGCTTCTAAGGAAGACTGATCTAGCACCAAACACCTGGCACAAAAATCTGGCACCAAAGCCCGGCCCTCGAAAGAGCGTCGGGCTTATTTGTAGTGCGTAACTCCTGCCTCACCTTCGAGGTTTACCTTATCGTCGGTTCTCCAGGTCTCTGCCCGATGGGCCTCGGGTAGGCGTCGATGCCTCAAGACCCGCTACGAACACATCGCTCGGTAGCTCTTCAGCGATACGCGTATTGCGTCGAATCACATGCGCCAGACGCGTTTCCTCCAGGGACCTAACCGTGTCGGGGCCGAAGCGGTTTTCGTACCAGAACCGGTCCCCATCGCGCAGGGCCGTGAACTGTCGAACCAGCATCGCGTGAAACAACGGGCCCACCTGAGCACCCGACAGATGATCTTCGGCGAGGCCACCGACCCAAAGATCAAGGGCAGAAACTGTGCCGTAGGTCTCCCGCAATTGCTCACGCAGGGACTCATCCCGGCTTATGTCGTCGAAACTGGTAACGGGATCTAACCCGGCGGCAACTCGCGCAGCGTTGTAGCTGGGCAGACCGTGATCCCGCCCGCGCTGGATATTAAGGGCCACCAGGTCAAAGCCCCCGGCGCCCGGTCGTCCAAACAGAAAATTGCGCACATCATCGATAACCTGCGCATCCAGTTGCTGGCATACCTGCTCGGCCAGCCCGCGCAGAATAGGCTCGATGCCATGATCGATAAGCTCGTGGGGGGCAAAGAACGCCGCGCGCAGCGCCAGGTGCCCGCTTTCGTGTTCCGTGCCATCCGCATTCAGGCGCAAAAGCTGTGGACTCAGAAGACTGTGCCCGAACCGAAACGCCGCTGTGGAAAAGCTATTCATGATCCGCGCGTCCACATTGGGGTCATAACCCTCGTAGGGGGGAATCGCCCCGACACCGAGGAGACGAGGTAGAAACTCCCGATAGGTAATCACCTGGAGCTGCGCGGTGACCAGGGCCCGGCTACGCTGATAGATCTCTTCACCGCTCAGACCGGGAGTGCGCTGCCCAAGACGCTCCGCCAGGCGATTGTGCTCGCGGACAAACAGCGTATGCATCGCCGTGAGCCCCACCTGCTCATTGGCGCGAATGTCGCCGGCGAGGAACATACCGGGCGTGTTACCTCCGGCATTGTCGTCGTCGGGAGACTCCAACGGTAAGAGACGGTTTCGGCTCATGCGCATTCGCCCCGTGCCATCGTGGGTACGCAATCGGTCGGCGCGGTCCATATCCGATCCGTAAATCTGCGAACCATCGATCCACCCAGTTATCTCGTTGATCTGTTGCCGGGGGTTACTAACCCCGGTTCCCGTATCGCGATCGTAGAGAGAACGGTTAAAAGGTAGGACCGCATCCCCCGTCGCCAGGGGATCGAAGAATGCGTCGCCTACGGGAATGGCAATATCCGCAGGCTCCGCCGGGTCCACCCCATCGGTCAGATCGATGTCGTGGTCCAGGAACTGCCCCCATTGCCAGAAAAAATCTGTTAGCCCGGCCTCGTTGGGCCGGGATTCAGACTGGGCAAAGATGCCATTACTGATCACTCGGGGATTGGGTCGATCCGCCCCCGCGAGGGCGGCCACACCATCGGCGTAGGCACTGGGTAGCCAGCGTGCGAGAAGTTCATGGGCCGCATTCATCGACGGCTCATTGAGGTTGTTCTCATACCCGTCAAAGGCAGGCTCATCAAGGGGGGCAAACAACTGAGGGGTTGTGATGATCGAGTTGCGGCGGATGCGACGGACCGGCGACACCCGTTCCGTGTCTGGATCGGCTTCGATGGTGTCACGAATCCCCTGCCGTCCCGGAGGATCATCCTCCGGCGTCTGGGCCACGGCACTGGTGGCAAGCAAAAACCCCAGGAGTGCCGACGGTAAGTACTTCCTTATGGTGTTAGGCATTGATACCGACTCCGTCTACAAGACTTGCCCTAAGTCTCGGACGGCAATGTGCAGCATCGGTGCAGAAAGTCAGGAAGCGCTGTGCAGGATCAGTCTTTGAGGGAATCCGTGTAATGGGGCGGTGGCGGTGTCCAGCCCCGCTCACCGCGATCATGGCCGTCGTCGCGATCGGTGATCATCAGGCGTTCCAGAGCTTCTTCCAGCTCCAAGAACAAAGTCTGAAAGCTGTTCCCGTAGCGCTCGCCTTCGTCTTTGCCCAGCCACTCCTCATACAGTGCATCCCGCCCTCGAGTCTCTGCCAAGTCAAAGGCATGGGCGAGTTTCTCGGCGCGGAAGGGGTGATACTCAAGGCCTCGCAAAGCATGTTTACTGAGTTCCAAGGCGGAGTGATAGGTTTCGCTGACCACCCAGTCGGCACCCGCGTCACGCAAAGCATAGAGGTGTCCGCGGTCATAGGCGCGGGCCAACACTTTAAGCCCAGGGCGGGCATGCTTTAGCTGGCGCGTTAACTCCACGGCCTGATCCTGGTCGTCCATGGCGATGACCACCAGAGCTGCATCCTCAATCCCAGCTGCATGGAGCAAATCTGGGCGGGTTGCATCGCCAAAGTAGCTCTTGATGCCCACCTGACGCATGTTATCGATCTGCTGAGGGTTGCGATCCAACACCACCGTCGGCACCTGGTTAGCCCGCAGCATTCGGTTGACGATCTGTCCGAAGCGCCCGATACCGACAATGATCACCGTGCCCTGTTCGTCAATGACGTCCGCGTCCCGCTGCTCCTCGTTGGCCGCATAACGCGGTAACACCAGCCGATCAAAGGCGATAAATAGCAGGGGGGTTAAAAACATGGATAGGGCCACCACCAGGGAGAGCACCGGTACGAGATCTGTGGGTAATACGCTGTTTTGCGCCGCGTAACTGATCAGTACAAAACCGAACTCCCCCGCCTGAGCGAGACTTAGGGTAAACAACCAACCGTCGGCGCGGCGCACCCGAAAAACGACCGCCAGGGCGAAGAGCAGCAACGCTTTTAACAGAATCACTCCGACCGTAAGAGCCAACACCAGGCCGATGTGCTCAGCCAACACGGCGAACTGTACGCCGGCGCCCACGGTGATAAAGAACAGCCCCAGGAGTAACCCTTTGAAGGGTTCTATATCCGTCTCAAGTTCGTGGCGAAACTCGCTGTTGGCGAGCACCACACCGGCGAGAAACGTACCCAGAGCCGGCGACAAGCCGACGAGACTCATCAACAGCGCGATACCAATTACCAGCATCAACGCGGCAGCGGTAAATGCCTCGCGCAAACCCGTTGCGGCGATAGCGCGGAACAGGGGTCGCGATAAAAAGTGCCCCGCAGCGATCACACCGGCGATGGAAGCGATGATCACCAGGGCATAGAGCCAACCGGAGAGACCCGCCACCAGGCTCAGTTCGTGATGGCCTCCGTCTCCATGCCCCGCCCCGTGGGCCGCAAGCTCTGGCAGAGCGAGCAGGGGAATGAGAGCGAGCATGGGAATCACCGCGATGTCCTGGAACAACAGCACGGAAAATGCGCTGCGCGCTCCCTCGGAGCGACTTAAACCCTTCTCCTGAAAGGTTTGCAGGACAATCGCCGTAGACGACAAAGACAACAGCAAGCCAATGGCCAGGGCCGTACGCCAGTCCAACGCAAACTGCCAGGCGATGGCGGTAAACAGCGATGCCGTAAGACCCACTTGCAAACCACCCAGCCCCAGCAGGCGAGAACGCATGCGCCAGAGCATGGCCGGTTCTAACTCGAGGCCAACGAGAAACAACATCATCACCACGCCAAACTCCGCGTAGTGTTGAATGGTCACGCTCTCTTCCGAACCCACAAGCCCCAGCACGGGGCCGATCACCACCCCGGCTACCAGATACCCGAGCACCGAGCCCAGACCAAGGCGCTTGGCCAGAGGTACGGCGATTACCGCGGCAGCGAGATAAACAAAGGCCTCCAGAAGTAAACCGGTCATGAGGGCGCGACCCCCTTGGAATCACCGGGTGTCAGGCTGTCGTTCACGGTGCAGGCCTCACTCCGCTCCCAGTCCTCCAGGGAACCCTGAGAGAGCTGATCCAAAAGCCCAACGAAGGCTTCGCGATGGGCCGCCAGACGCCCTTCTTTTAGAGCGGTACGAGAGCTGAAGAGCGCAAAGGGTGGCAAATAACGCATGTGGCAAAGGTTCGCGGTCTGCTCCAGGGGTCGCAATAACTCACGTAAGGTAAAACGGTTGTAACCCTCGGCGTCGTAGGCGTAACCCGCACCCCCGGCGCTACAGGCAGCGATGAAGTATTTACCGGCCAGTGCACGCCCCTCGCTGCCGTAAGCGAAGCCGTGCTCCAGAACCAGGTCCTGCCACTCTTTTAACAACGCCGGTGTGGAATACCAAAACAGGGGAAAGAGAAACATCACCACGTCGTGTTCACACAATCGACGCTGTTCCCGATCTATGTCGATACGATAGTCGGGATACTCGGCGTAGAGGTCGACTACCGTTGTGCTCGGATGAGCCTGCGCTGCAGGCAACAGCTCGCTGTTGATCTCGGAGCGCTCCAGAGAGGGGTGAGCAAAAAGCACAAGAATACGCCGCTGGGTCATAGCCGTTACTCACCGGGCAGAGGAATGAACTCGTCGTCCCCGGGAACCTTGGGGAACTCTCCATTGCGCCAGTCGCTCTTCGCCTTCTCAATACGCTCCAGGGAATCGCTGACGAAGTTCCAGTACATGTGCCGCTCGCCCAGAGGATCACCGCCAATCAGCAAGGCACAGGTGGCCACCTCCGCCGCTAGCTCCACGGCGCCCTGGCCCTCCAGCACCACCATGACCCCCGCCGGCACCGGTTCCCCATCCACGCTCAGCGCGCCCTCGGCCACATAGAGGGCATGCTCTTGCTCCGTAAGGGGCACGGTGCTGCGCGCACCTGCATCCACGCCCAGATCGACATACAAGGTCCGCGAGAAGGTCTTGACCGGCGATTGATGACCGGCCAGTTCTCCCATGATCAAACGGTAACGAACACCGCCGTTTTCCCACTCGGGCAGTTCTGAGGCGGGATAGTGATCAAAGGCGGGGGCAATTTCTTGCTCGTCGGCAGGCAAGGCGATCCAGGACTGGATCCCGTGAAGCTGGGAAGTCTGATCCAAATCCTGACCCGGCCTTTCCGAGTGAACGATGCCGCGACCCGCCGTCATCAGATTGATGGCTCCGGGATGGATCGGCTGCACCACGCCCAGGCTGTCGCGGTGGAGAATCTCACCTTCGAACAAATAGGTGATGGTTGCGATACCGATATGCGGGTGGGGCCTGACGTCAATGCCTCGCCCGGGAGGAAACTCCGCCGGCCCCATGTGATCAAAAAACACGAAGGGACCCAGCATCCGCCGCCGCGCGGCGGGAAGCACCCGCCGTACGCTGAACTCCCCCAGATCTTTCTCCCGCGGCTCGATCCGCAGGCTGATCTGCGCCGCTCCCTGGGCGCCTGTCGGAGCTCCAGTGCCCTCGGAGCAGGGAGCATCGTCGCAATTGAAATAGGTCACAGGTTTTCTCTCTTTCTTTGGTGCGCGCCACCGTGGAAGCGCAACACCTTTGGGGTAATGGCTCTCAAAGCCAGCTGTGCCAGACTGCCAGCTGGAAGAAGTCGAATATAGCATCGCTGCATACGCGTGGATGCCCAGCAGGAGATCTTAGCCATGAACACGAGCGTCAATACCGAAAGCCTCCGCGCCCTCGACCAGGCCCATCACCTGCACCCCTTTACAGACTTTCATGACTACGCCAATAACGGCGGTCGCATCTTCAATCGTGCCGAAGGCGTGTTCATCTACGACAGCGACAACAACGCCATGCTCGATGGCATGTCGGGGCTGTGGTGCTGCAATCTGGGCTACAGCCAGGACCGCATTAAGGAGGCGGTCTTCGAGCAGATGAAGGAACTGCCCTATTACAACAACTTCTTTCGCTGCGCGAACCAACCTTCCGTGGAATTGGCCGCGGCTCTGGCGGAAGTCGCCCCGGAGGGTTTCGAACACGTTTTCTTTACCAACTCCGGCTCAGAAGCCAATGACACCAACATCAAGCTGGTACATCGCTACTTTGATCTGCTGGGCAAACCCGAGAAGAAGCTGATTATTAGCCGCAAGAACGCCTATCACGGCAGCACTCTGGCGGCGGCCTCCCTGGGTGGCATGAAAGCCATGCACGAACAGGCCATCGGCCTGAACTACGTCCACCACATCAATCAGCCCCACTGGTTTGAAGTCAGCGAGCCGGGGGAGGACGAAACCAGCTTTGGTATTCGCGTCGCCCGGGAGTTGGAAGCCAAGATCGATGAGTTGGGCGAGCACCGCGTTGCGGCCTTTATCGCCGAGCCCGTCCAGGGCGCGGGCGGTGTAATCATCCCCCCAGACAGCTACTGGCCGGAGCTTCAGCGCATCTGCGATGAGCGCGATATTCTGCTCATCGCCGATGAAGTGATCTGCGGTTTTGGCCGCACCGGCGAATGGTGGGGTAGTCAGACCTACGGCATGAAGCCGCACCTCATGACCTTCGCCAAGGCGGTCACCAACGGCTATATGCCTCTCGGTGGCGTGCTTATTTCCGACACCGTAGCCGAGGTTCTCACCGCCGGTGGCGGCGAGTTCGCCCACGGCCTGACCTACTCCGGCCACCCCGCTTCCTGCGCTGCGGGCCTCGCAACCCTGGAAATACTCCATCAGGAAAAGGTCATTGAACGCGCCGCCGAACACCTGGCGCCCTACTTCCAGGACAAGCTCCAGACCTTTGCCGAGCACCCCATCGTCGGTCAGATCCGCGGTCGCGGTAGCTTTGCCGCCGTGGAACTGGTCCGTGACAAAGAGACCCGGGAGCGGCTGGCCCCAGAATCCGGTGCCGCCGTGTTCTGCCGAGACACAGCGAACAATCACGGCTTGATGGTTCGCCAGACTGGCGATGCCATGATCATGGCGCCCCCGCTAATCTGCGAGCACGAGCATATCGACCTGCTGATCGAGAAGCTCGGCGTGGCCCTGGACGCCACCGCGGCCCACCACGGCGTCGCCTAAGTTACGGGGACTAAGCCACGCCGAAACGATACTCCGTGCGAGACCGAAAGGTCTCGTCGGCGTCGAGGATCGCCCGGCCGAGATCTGGCCGGTTGATGCTATTGGCGTAGTCCTGCGTTTCGAGACACAGACCAGCCAGCGCAGCGTAAGCTACACCGCCTTTCCCTGGGGGCGCTGCTCCGTCACCCAAAGCCAGGCCAGCGTAGAACACGATACCCGGTTCCGTGGTGTGAACCTCCATTACACGTCCGCGCGTGGGTTCGCTTACCCGGGCGGCAAAGCGAGGCGCCGTCGTGCGCGCCCCTGGCAAGTAAGCAAAGAAGTCCCCGTTATCCACGAGCAAATCGCCCTGGTCTTTCAGACGTAAACCCCGGCGATAATCGTTGAAGCCCGCTTCTACGGGACGACGTTCCTGCGTCACCGAAACCACGTACTCGGAGCATGCAAGCTGCACCGTGTGTTCTTGCACATCGCCCTGACCCGCCAAATTGAAATAGCTGTGATGGGTGGGATTAAACGGCGTGCGATGGGTGCTTCGCGCCCAATAGTCGATGGCTAACACGCCGCGTTCGTTCAGGGAGTAGCGGACGCGACAATCCACGGTGCCTGGGAACCCGTTAACGGGCGCCGTCTCGCGCAGGGCCAACTCGATGCTTTCAACTACCGTTGGCTGTTGGGGAAAGCAGCTGGTTTCCTCACTGCAAACGGTCCAGAGTCGATGACTGAATCCACGCTCGCCTCCATGCAAACAGAAGTCTTCACTGTTGCAACCGACGCTGTGGCACTTGCCATCCACGGTAAACTGGCCGCCGGGAATGCGTCCGGCCACCCGGCCAATGGTTGCGCCGAGATAAGCGGGGTTATCCTCGTAGTCCTGCAAGCGGTGGTAGCCCAGCACCACATCGCCGAGAACACCCTGATGATCAGGAACCTCTAAAGAAACCAGGGTCGCACCAAAATCACAGATCCGCGCGCGGTACCCTTCGGGGCTTTCCAGGGTGAAGAGACTCGCCTCTTCGCCACCGGCCAACTGACCAAAAACTTCACGCTGCACCGCTCGCACCCCAGGTTCTCTTGCCAAGACCTCTTGTACCACAGCCGCGCTTGGGCGAGACGTGCCACCTTAAAAGTAAGCGTGACCATGCCCGCGACACTGCTCTTGGCCGCGCCGAGTGTTCGACTCACGCCGCTTGCGGTCCAGCGGTAGCTCTCGCACACTGCGAACTAGCGGTATCCCCCGGCCAAGAGTGCACGCGATGACCGAAGGAGTGGTTCACCAGAAAACCCTGCGCCTGCGGGATATGGTGTTGTTTACGGTTACCGCCATCCTACTGCCCGACACCCTGGCCCAGGCCGCGTCCATCGGCGCCTCTAGCATCAGCTGGTGGATATTGCTGAGCATCGTCTTTCTGTTGCCCTTTTGCTTGATCAGCGCTGAGTTGGGATGCTCCTATCCCGAACAGGGCGGCGTCTACGCCTGGATACGAGATGCCTTTGGTCGGCGCTGGGGCTCACGCATTACCTGGTGCTACTGGATCAATACGGCGGTGTGGGTTCCGTCCATTGCCGTGCTGTTCTCCGTGATCCTCAAACAGTTGTTCTTCCCCGATGCCAGCCTTGCCTTCCAGATCGGCGTAGGTATTGGTTTCTGTGTGCTCACGGC
>DIYG01000020.1:0-7651 GCA_002428935.1 Halieaceae bacterium UBA6060 | reverse complement strand
GCGGGTGTGAGCTGCGTGGCTCTGGATCTGGGCAAGTGGGTGCCCAATATCGGCGCCGTGGCCAAGTTGTTGTTTTTCAGCGCCATCATAGTCGGCGCCTGGAACTACTCGCGCAGCCACCCCATGGCCAATCCCCTGAACAGTGAAACCCTCGCCATCCGCTGGGGCGAGGGTCTGGCGTATATTCCTGCCATTATCTACGGCATGCTCGGCTTCGAACTGGTCAGCGCTGGCAGTGACGAGATGCGTGATCCGGCAAGAGACGTGCCCCGGGCAATGATTTTCTCCGGGCTGCTCATCGCCCTGTTCTACACCCTCGGCACGGTCGCTGTGCTAACCGCCATTCCGGCTCAGGACGTCAATCTGGTTGAAGGGTTGGTGGATATGTTGCGCCTGTTTTTTGCCGGCGCTCTGGAAGGGCCCGTGGTAACTCTTCTCGGCTGTTGCGTACTGTTTGCGGCTTTTGCCAGCGGTGCGTCCTGGGCCATCGGCGTTAATCGCTCGGCGGCCGAGGCGGGACTGGAAGGCGAACTGCCAAAAGTTTTCGCCATCGAGAACCCAAAGAACGGATCACCCATAGGCGCCGCCGTACTCATGGGCGTGGTCAGCACCAGCGCCATGCTCCTATATAGCCTGTCTACGGGCTCCAACGAAGACCTGTTCTATACCCTGTTCTCATTCAGTGGCGTGATCTTCTTTCTCCCCTACATCGGTATGGCCTGTGCCTTTTTGCAACTGCGCCGCCGGGACCCGGACCACCCCCGTCCGTTTCAGGTGCCCGGTGGCTCTGTTATAGCCGTGCTCTTTGGACTGCTGTGCATCCTCACGCTTTCGATCGCAGCATTTCTATTCATGTATACCCCCGGTGAGGGCCCCAAATGGCAGGTGGTCATCGGCGTGGTGGCAATGTTGGGGCTTGGGGAACTGCTCATACACTGGGCCGAGAAAAACCAGATACCTCATCTGAAGACCCCGAAACTGCGTAACTAAAGCTACCATCTTGCAACATAGCAACTTCATTTAGCCCCCGTCACTAGACTTTCCTTATGGCTCCCAGCGCTAACTCATCGACACGGTTTACCCCTGGTACCGACCAGGCCTGGCTATCGCGCCTGAGCGCGGTACTCGTGTCGATCCTGGTACACGCCTCTGTATGCAGCGCCGCCGAGCCCAACACCGTGATCAATCCAGCCCCAGTGGCCGGTAGCGTCGATGTAAACACCCCTAGCGCAAAGGACTCCGGTTTTTCTACAGAAGAGTTCCTAAAGGTTGGAGAAGCCCGCCTGAAGGTGTTGCTGTGGTCCGTGTATGACTCACGGCTCTACACCCCAACGGGTATCTACAACGATGGTGATCGCCCGCTGCGCCTGGAAATCCAGTACCTCATGGATATCAAATCCGAGGCCCTGGTGGAGCGCACCCTCACCGAATGGGATGCCATGGGTCGCAGCCATCCGCGACGCTTCGAGTGGCTGGAAACTCTGGAGATGCTATGGCCAGATATTCAAGAAACCGACACCCTGGCCCTGGAGCTGGACGCTGAAGGCCTCGCCACTTTTCGCCTGAATGGAGAATTTCTGGGGCGTTTGGAAGACCCGGATTTCGGTCGCGAGTTTATCGACATCTGGTTGTCCCAGGACTGCACCCGACCGGAGCTGCGATCCTCCCTCCTGGGTGTTGGGGACTGAAGAACGCCTCTCGGCGCCAAACACACCATCAAGCCCTACCTAAAACCACCTTGGGCAGCGGATCTCGGCTGCGAGAAGACCTGGGATTAGCGCGTTACATAGCGGCCTGTGGTGTCGCGTCCTCGGTGTCGAGGTACTCCCGCAGGCGCTCATCACCATCCTCCCCGAATAGAATCTGACTCGCCTCGCGAAGACCCGGAGCACCTCGCCTGTCCGCCTCTCGGACCACCTGGTCGATCTTCGAACGACGGCGCATAAAGTCTTCAAGACGAACCACCATTTCCCGTCGCGCGGTGAGTTCGATTTCGCAGCGGGTGTACTCGGCGTGCTCGATGAGCAGTTCCACACTCGACTCATCTTCACGGATGCGATCCAACAACTGGAACGCGGCCTCGCCGTAGCGGCGCCAGAACCGTTCGCTCAAAGGTTCCGAAGACCCGGGGTCCGTCATGGAATCCAAGCCCAGCTGCTTGGCCTGCCGCATGAACCGTACACGCACCGAACCGCGAGGCTCGCCGTACCAGGACGCATTCGGTTCAGGCACAGCCACTCCAAGGTCGGCGACCGCAGCCACTACCTCATCCCCCACGTTGAGACAGTCCGTGAGCTTGCCGCCAAACACGCTGATCTGGGAATTTGCCGTATCGACTTCGATCTCATGTTTGCGCGACAGCTGTACCCAGTCCGCCGTGCCCTGGGCACCGGTCACGGCCAGAGGACGCACGCCCGCGCGCTCGGCGATCACGTCTTCCGGTCGAATGGGTTCACGTAGATCGAGCAGGCGATTGACGTTATCCAAGACGAAGTGGCGATCCTCATCGGTGACCCTAACCTCGGGTCGCTCCACGGGCGTGTCGGTGGTGCCGATGCAGGTCTTTGGCCCCATGGGGATGAGAAAAAACAGCCGACCATCACTCGCGAAAAAGGTCAGTACGCGACGACTGTCCGTGACGCGGTCCACGATGAGATGAATACCCTTGGAAAACAGATGCCGATAGCGGGTGGTGATGCCGAGCTGGTGATTCAGTTCATCCACCCAGGGACCGCAGGCATTCACCAACACTCTCGCCCTGGTGGTCCAGCGGCGCTCGGATTCCCCATCGCGCAACTCGCAATGCCACAAGCCATCGCGACGCTGAGCGCGCTCGAGGCTCACGTAGTTGGCCGCCACGCAACCCATATCAAGGGCCCGACGGATAAATCCAAAGACGAAGCGCGCGTCGTTGTCGTAGAGATAGCAGTCTGAATACTCCAGGCCACCGGCGGCATTGCTGGTGTTGATCTCCGGTTCCAGAGCTTCGATGGCGCGGGAAGATAGATAACGCGGAGCGCGGGTACGACAACGCCCGATGAGCCAATAGAGAACGCTGCCGAGAAACACAAAAAAGGACCAGAAGCGAAAGCCGCGTTGAATGGTGGTGAAAAAGCGAATTTCTTTGACTGTCGATGGATAGGCTCGCATCAACTCGTTGCGGGATCGACAGAGCTTACTCACAAGGAGGAACTCTCGGCTCTCTAGATACTTGATGCCGCCCCAGGCGAGGTTGCTGGAGTTGGAACTCACCCCGCCAGCAAAATCCCCACGATCTACCAGACCCACGCGCACGCCTTTGCCTGCCAGGGCAGCCGCCGCTACGGCGCCGTTGATCCCGCCACCGACGATCAGCACATCCAATTGCCGGTCGTCGAGGTTTTCTATATTGCTGTCGCGCAGTGCCGTTGACACAGTTCCCCCGCTAGACACACCCGATGAGGTGCCGCGACGAGAATGATCACAACTGGACAGGATTCGCGGCAGGGACCACTATAGCGCGTTCCCTCCCGCTCGCTCACCGCTATGCATTACGAAAACATGGAACTCTATCGCGGCCTGCAATACCCCTTCGGTCGCAAGGCCAATCCCCCGGCAGGTGAACCGCAGAAAATTGCCGAGGGCGTCTATTGGGTGCGTTTCCCCATGCCCATGTCGCTGGATCACATCAACCTGTGGCTCCTCGAAGATGGGGATGGCTGGACCGTGGTGGACACCTGTCTGGCCTTGCCTGAAGCCCGCGAAATCTGGGAATCCCTGTTTGACGGTTTCATGGGAGGCAAGCCCATCACCCGAGTCATCTGCACCCACATGCATCCCGATCATGTGGGTTTGGCGGGCTGGCTGTGTGAGCGTTTTGGCTGCGACTTGTGGATGTCCCGGGCGGAGTATCTCATGTGTCGCTCCCTGGTCGCCGACACGGGGCGAGCCGCTCCCCAGGCGGCCTTGGATTTCTATCGCCGGGCCGGCTACACCGACGAGCAATTGGAGCACTACAAGAAACGTTTTGGCTTTTTCGGTAAGGCCGTAAGCCCTTTGCCGGATCGCTATCGCCGCTTGTCCGACCTTGAAACCCTGGTGATCGGCGGTCGTTACTGGCAGCTCATGGAAGGAAGCGGTCACTCACCGGAGCACATCTGTCTGTATTGCCCCGCGCTGAAGTTGCTGATTTCTGGCGACCAGGTGCTGCCGCGAATCACTCCCAACGTATCGGTGTTTCCCACGGAGCCCGAGGGTGACCCACTAAAAGTCTGGCTGCGAACGAGTGCGCGCCTGCGCGAGCGACTGCCCGAAGACCTGTTGGTGCTGCCGTCTCACGAGGCACCTTTCGTAGGCTTACACACACGACTCAGCCAACTTCTTGAAGGTCATAAGAATGACCTCAACGCTCTCTTTGACTATCTCGAGGAACCCCGCCGAGCTGTGGACTGCTTCCCGCCCCTGTTCAATCGCGAGATTGACGGTGGCTCCCTGGGGCTGGCAACGGGGGAAACCCTCGCCCATCTGAATTGCCTGCTCTGGCGTCGCCGAATCCGTCGCACGGAGGACGAAGACGGCATCTACTGGTACGTACAAGAACCTGACACCGTCGCCCCCGCCGACGGCTTCCTGGCTCATTAGCCATGGCAACTCTCAAAACGCGGATTTTCCGGGCCTGGTATCGATTTGAAAACTGGCGCGCCTGGCGCGCACCGAGCGTCCATGACTCGCCGGGTGGCATTGAGCTACCCGGTCCACACGGGCCCATACGCGCTCATCTCTACCGAGGAAAGGCGGCGGCGGAAAGACCTTTGGTGGTTTACTTCCATGGTGGTGGCTGGGTCATCGGCGACCTACAAACGCACCACGCCTACTGCCAAGCCCTTTGCGATGCTAGCGGCGCCAGTGTAATTGCCATCGATTACCGTCGCGCCCCGGAAAACCCCTACCCCATCGCCCAGGATGATTGCCTGGCCGCCAGCCAGGCCATTGCCGAGCGGCACAGGGACTTTGGTCAAGACAACGGACACTTGGTTTTAGCGGGCGATTCCGCCGGTGGTCATTTGGCGTTGTGCACGGCCCTCGATGCCAACGGGGTTCTGAAAGATCGACTAAAGGGACTCGTGCTGACTTACCCGGTGGTGGATCACTATACCCAGCCTTACCCGTCTTACGTGGACTGCGCCACGGGGCAGACGCTAACCACGGCGCTCATGGGCTGGTTCTGGAACAGCTATCTTGGTGGCCAGGACCCGGAGGCCGAGGCCACACAGCGCGCTTTCCCGATTCGCAGCAAAGCGCTTGCAGAGTTACCCCCGTCCATACTATGTACAGCGGGCCGCGACCCGCTGCGTGACGAAGGTATGGCCATGGTCGAAGCCTTACGCGAGGCCGGCGTAGAAACCGATTACGAACACTACGGAGACTCCGAACACGGGTTCGCGTGCTCCATGGGTCCCAGCGAAGACTATCAGGCCTGGCTTAAGCGATGCGGGGAGTGGATTGCGCGGCGTTAGCAGGGCTACGCGTCTTCCGCCTGAGGCTTTTTAAGTTCTATCCACGTTGCTCTGGCAACGGCAGCGACATCGCCGGCCGCATTCGCAATGGCGGTACCGGAAAAGCGCTTACGCCCCTCTTGTCCCATGGACCAGGCAAATACCACATGCTCCTCATCGCCATTCAGAGGCACTCTTAGGTCTGCGGTCAGCTCGCCGAGCAAAGCCATACGTGGCTCCGCCCCAAAGGCCGCGAAGTAACCCGGACAATCCAAAGCCGCCCACACAAACTCAGCCTTTACCTCGCCATTGTGGTCGAGTTGATCGGTAAGGGGCGACCAGGGGCAGGCATAGACCTCCGATCCCGCCACTGGTCCCGCGAACAAGTGCATTCCGTCGTCCGCTGAACGTTCTGGTCCACAGACGTAACAGTGCGGCAGAGCATGGGCCTTATGGCCGATAAACCCCAAGGTCGCTTGTCGGGCCTGCTCTAAGGTAGGCGGCGTCGGCACATCAATGTCCAGAACCGCCGGCCAGGCCGTTGCAATCAAATGCTCACCCTGTAGCAGCTGAGTCTCACCGGTGCGCGAAGGGTGCGAATGGACGGTTAACGGCGTGTCCAGAGGTGGAGGACTGGCTAAACGCACTTTCGCCGTGGGGCCTACATGGACCGCAAGCACTCCGCTGCTGTAACCGCCATTCCCCGAATCAACCGGGCCATTAAATCTAGCAGGGATGGAAAACTGGACTTCGCGGGAAGCTTCGATCTGCTGGGGTTGTTCCTGATTAGCAAACATCTGTTCGTCACCTATAGTTGTGGGGCGATAGATGAAGTAGAGGCACCGCCGGATGCCAAAACAGCCTCGATCATATCTATCGCAATAATGATGCTGACGCCACACATAGTGAAAGCGGCATCAGATTAGCGAAAAAGATGATCCCGGAATCGCCACGACAAAACATGACGATTGGCTGACGTTTTTCTGACATTCGGGGTGGCTCGGTTCTTCTCAGTGTGACCTGAAATCCAGCTTTTTAGGAGCTTGATCGAATCTGCTGAGGAGGCCGCCTTTCGCGAACGAGGATAGCTTTTGGACGGAAGGGGAACTCTTCTACGCCGTAGTCATACCCAGTGGCTGGGCGATCTACGTTTTGGTACCTGCATTTTGTGGGTGTGAGGCACCCAAGAACGCGGTTTTTCACCGGGCGAGAGCTTGTTCGTTATCTATCCAATTGATTTAAAGTCACATTTTTCATTTCTTTGTCGAACGTAGATAAGTAAACGAGGCAAAGTCAGGTCTCGTTATCTTCTGCTTGCTAACAGTGGATCGCCGCAATATATTGATTTTTATGGAAGAAAATAGCGGACAAAACTGATGGTTAACAAGTTAGGGAGACTCGGATGTTAAATGACCTTGGTCACCTAATTAGCTGTTAGGCCGATGCGTTCGGAGGTAGTGCACGAACCGGCCGCCCTTGGTGTGGTCGCGTTTATGATGTACCTCGCGAGCATGGCGGTCCCGCTTGCCTTAGCCTCGCTCGGGCAATGTGGATGGCGAGGTGCTTGCGATGCTCCTCTCGCTGAATTTATGAGCCTGATGGTCTTGCACTGGGTGATAATTGGTTTTGTTCTGAAGCGAAGCGTGGCGTTGGCGAGATTGCTAATGCTGCCTTTAGGCGTGTTGCCCTTCCTTCTCGTCATATTCGGGCGGCAAGCTGTTGGTTTGTCCTCTAGTTATGCCGGTGTTATTGGCGTCTATCTGTTGTTGTTTGGTGTGTGTTTCACAGCATATCTATTTCTCAGCCCAGAGGTTCAGCGCTATGTGGTATCGCAGCGATCCGCCTAACAAGTGTGGGCTGTTCGCTCCCTTCGGTCGCCGGACGCACAAACCGCTTCGCGGTTCGCGCGCCCGCAGCCACAGGCGTTAATGAGCTTCTTTCCGTAACTATTGGCGCAGAGGTATTCGTCAATTTTGATGTTTGGGCGTAGTTATTCAGTTATTGATGCAGAGAAGATTGGGCGATCCATACTATTCGTTCCTGGAGGCTCATTCTTGGTGAGCGCGTGGCGAACAGCCAGTAGCCTAGGAATGCGCCCATACGCCCAAGATTCTGAGGGAGGTCTGAGCGTCGTCGCAGTCGCGTGTAGTTTCGTTCTGGCTTGGGCCGCCGCTGTC
>DIYG01000041.1:14666-14863 GCA_002428935.1 Halieaceae bacterium UBA6060 | reverse complement strand
GGTTACTTCCCGGTCCCGCCGGTAGATTCCCTCCACGATATTCGCGCCGCCATGTGTGCCGCCATGGAGCAAATGGGCCTGCCCATCGAAGTACATCACCATGAAGTGGGTACAGCGGGTCAGTGTGAGATTGGCGTTCGCTTCGACACCCTGGTAGCCAAAGCTGACGCAACGCAGATCCTCAAGTACTGCGTGCA
>DIYG01000041.1:14151-14600 GCA_002428935.1 Halieaceae bacterium UBA6060 | reverse complement strand
CTCAAGTACTGCGTGCACAACGTGGCCCACGCCTACGGCAAAACAGCCACCTTTATGCCCAAGCCCCTGGTTGGCGACAACGGCAGCGGCATGCACGTGCACCAGTCCGTATCGAAAGGCGGCGAGAACACTTTTGCTGGCGACGGCTATGCCGGTCTGTCAGAAACGGCCCTCTTCTACATCGGCGGCATCATCAAGCATGCCCGGGCCTTGAACGCGTTCACCAACGCATCCACCAACAGCTACAAGCGCCTGGTGCCAGGCTTCGAAGCGCCCGTGATGCTCGCCTACTCAGCGCGTAACCGCTCTGCGTCGATTCGTATTCCCTACGAGCCCAGCCCGAAGGGCAAGCGCATTGAAGTTCGCTTCCCCGATCCTACGGCCAACCCTTATCTGGCCTTCGCGGCGATGCTTATGGCCGGCATCGACGGCATTCAGAACAAGATCCA
>DIYG01000041.1:12407-14082 GCA_002428935.1 Halieaceae bacterium UBA6060 | reverse complement strand
GACGGCATTCAGAACAAGATCCATCCTGGCGATGCGGCGGACAAGGATCTCTACGATCTGCCCCCAGAAGAAGGCAAGGCGATCCCGACGGTATCTTCAAGCTTGAAGATGTCTTTGGACGCCCTGGATGCAGACCGCGGCTTCCTAACCGCCGGTGGCGTGTTCACCGACGATATGATCGATGGCTATATCGAACTGAAGTCTGAGGAGATCGAGTGTCTCGACATGACCACCCATCCGGTGGAGTTCGACATGTACTACTCCGTCTAAGGACGCGAACCGCACCATCTCAAGCCCGCTCTTCCGAGCGGGCTTTTTTGTGCCTAAACAAATCTCAGCCCTGGAGCGACGAGATTCCCGCGCCGTCCCCTTTCCCTGCATGATCTGCTACGGTGCAGGCTGCTACCGCCCTGAACGGTGAGACTCATGCGCAAAAAGTGGCTGATCGCTGCCCTGCCGATCCTTCTCCTGGCTTTGCCCGGCTGGACCCAGATTTATAAGGTGACCGACGACGAGGAAGGCGTGGTATTCACAGACCGCCCGGAAACCATCAGCAACACCGGGCATCAGAACGTCGAGGAAGTCGAGATACAGGAGATCAATACCGCGGCCCCCGTCGACGTACCTCCTCCGCCCCCTCCTACCGCGACGGCGACAGAGGAACCGGAAGTGGTCGCTCCCACGGTCTCCATCACCTCGCCCACCAACGAATCGACCATCGCCATGGGGCCGGGAAACTTTGCCGTAAGTGCCTCGGTCGCACCGCCCCTAAACCGCGGTGAGCTTCTGGTGCTGATGATCGATGGGCAAGCCTACGGCGCGCCCCAAACCAGTTCGAGCTGGTTTGTAGAAGCGGCCATACGCGGGCCCCATGACCTGGTGGTTCAACGAACCAATTCCCGGGGCAAAACCATTGCCCTCTCAGAGCCCGTGCGGGTTTACGTATTGCGTCCGTCGGTGATTGGACGCTAGACCGGGCGCGTTTCAGCGGCCATCGACGTCGATTTACGCACGCCATAGGCGGGTCCTTAAACATGCACCTATATGGTGCAAAAGGTTATTTGCTGTTCGCGCTTCAGCTTTCGCTGTTGTATCGTCATCTGAGCTGCGCTTGTAAGTTATCACTCACTTACTGCGAAGTAACATAATTTATTATCCGGCAGAATCTACCCACAAGGCGCTGTGACATGGCGTCCTTCTTGCATCATTATCAGGCACAGTGAACCATATCGGTGGCAAAGCGCCTCCTGATGCTACAACAAGACATCATCGACAACGTTTCCAGCGGCATCCTCGGGCTGGACAGTGCTTACCGTGTACGGCTTATCAACCCTGCTGCGGAGGCTCTGTTACAACTCTCGGAGGCCCGTCTGCTCGGCCAGGCCATCTGCGAGTTGGAGATGCCGGGGGTTCCCTGGCGGAGCACCCTTGAGCAGGCGGACCGTGAAGGCCGCGCCATCGTTCGGCGGGGTTTGACCCTGGATACCCGAGATGGTCGGCCAGCCCTGGCGGACATGATCATCACCCCCCTTCGTGATGTCACCGCGCTGGCCTTCCTTATCGAACTGCAGCCCGTGGATCGCCTGTTGCGAATTAGCCGCGAGGAAAACATTCTCAATGCCCAGCAAACCACGCGCACCGTGGTTCGCGGCCTGGCCCACGAGATCAAGAACCC
>DIYG01000041.1:11384-12357 GCA_002428935.1 Halieaceae bacterium UBA6060 | reverse complement strand
CTGGCCCACGAGATCAAGAACCCCCTCGGGGGCATTCGTGGCGCGGCCCAGCTTCTGGAACGGGAACTGCCCGAAGGCTCGCTGCGGGAATACACGGGCATCATTATTCAAGAAGCGGACCGCCTCCGGGGGCTGGTAGACCGCCTCCTGGGCCCCAACAAAAAGCCGGCGCTGGCGACCCTCAATATCCACGAGGTGATGGAGCATGTGGTGCAACTGCTGTTCGCTGAGGCGGGTGATCGTCTGGTGCTATTGCGCGACTACGACCCCAGCCTGCCGGAAATTCTCGGTGATCGCGCACAGCTTATTCAGGCCCTCCTGAACATCCTTCGCAATGCTCTGCAGGCCACCATTGATCAGCCTCGCTGTGAAATCACCCTGCGAACGCGCTCCCAACGTCAGTTCACCATCGGCGAGCACCGTCATCGCCTCGTGTTGCGTCTGGATATTGTCGACAACGGCCCAGGGATCCCCCCAAGCCTGCGGGAGACCCTGTTCGTGCCCATGGTCAGCGGGCGAGCCGAAGGCACCGGCCTGGGGCTTTCCATCGCGCAGGGCATTGTGCACCGCCACGGAGGTTTGCTGACCTGTGAAAGCAGCCCCGGTGAAACCTGTTTTTCCCTTTATCTACCCATGGACAGCTAAGCATGCAGAATAGTGGCTCCGTATGGGTCGTCGACGACGACCAGTCCATACGCTGGGTCCTGGAACGGGCCCTCTCTCAAGCCGGCATCGCACGAGAGTGCTTTGGCGACGCCGAATCCTTGCTCACGCGGATGGAACGGGAACAGCCCGACGTGGTGATCTCTGACATTCGCATGCCGGGCATCGATGGCCTCGAGCTGTTGCAGCGCATTCGCGACAGTCATCCAGAGCTTCCGGTAATCATTACCACCGCTCACTCAGACCTGGACAGCGCCGTGGCTTCCTATCAGCAGGGGGCCTTCGAGTACCTGCCCAAGCCCTTTGATAT
>DIYG01000041.1:11012-11310 GCA_002428935.1 Halieaceae bacterium UBA6060 | reverse complement strand
AGCCCTTTGATATCGACGAGGTCGTTGCCGTCACGGAGCGCGCCCTGGCCCAGGCCCGGGAACGATCCCGCGGGGCGACCCGCGGCACGGTACGCGCGTCGGCGCCCACGCCAGAAATCATCGGCGAAGCCCCGGCCATGCAGGAAGTGTTTCGCGCCATCGGACGTTTGGCGAACAGCAATATCACCGTGCTCATCAACGGCGAATCGGGAACCGGTAAGGAACTGGTGGCCCGCGCCCTCCACCGCCACAGCCCTAGGGCTAGTGCGCCTTTCATTGCCCTGAACATGGCCGCCAT
>DIYG01000041.1:10671-10944 GCA_002428935.1 Halieaceae bacterium UBA6060 | reverse complement strand
ATTGCCCTGAACATGGCCGCCATCCCCCGAGATCTCATGGAATCAGAGCTTTTCGGTCACGAAAAGGGGGCATTTACGGGCGCCAATAACCGCCGTGAAGGGCGCTTCGAACAGGCCAACGGGGGCACCCTTTTCCTGGACGAGATCGGCGATATGCCCGGTGAAACCCAAACCCGCTTGCTGCGGGTTTTGGCCGACGGGGAGTTCTACCGCGTAGGTGGCCACACGTCCCTACGCACAGACGTGCGTATCATCGCCGCCACCCATCAGGAT
>DIYG01000041.1:0-10610 GCA_002428935.1 Halieaceae bacterium UBA6060 | reverse complement strand
TCATCGCCGCCACCCATCAGGATCTCGAAGGCCTGGTTCGCCGAGGCGACTTCCGCGAAGACCTGTTCCACCGCCTGAACGTTATCCGCATCCATATTCCAAAGCTCTCCGAGCGCCGCGAAGACATCCCGCGGCTCATGAGCTTCTTTTTCGACAAGGCCGCCCGGGAGTTGGGCGGGGAACCGAAGATCCTTCTGCCGGAGACGGAGCAATTCCTGCTATCCCTGGAATGGCCGGGTAACGTTCGGCAGTTGGAAAACACCTGCCGCTGGCTGACGGTGATGGCCTCGGGGCGAGAAATCCACCTCTCGGATCTCCCTCCGGAGCTGGGCCAGGTGAGTGAAGAGGGCTCCGCGGAACAGGAAAGTCAGTGGCAAGATCTTCTCTGCCAGTGGGCGCGGAATGAGCTGGTCAGCGGCAAACAGCACATTCTGCGCGATGCGGTGCCGGCCTTTGAGCGGGCTCTGATCGAAGTCGCTCTCGCGCACACCCGAGGACGCAAACGAGATGCATCGGAGCTCCTGGGCTGGGGGAGGAATACCCTGACCCGGAAGATGAAAGAATTGGACATGGAAGGCTGACATCGTGCTGAGCCTGGCACTCTACGAGCCGGAGATCCCCCCCAACACGGGCAACATCATGCGCCTGTGCGCAAACACGGGTTGCCCTCTTCACCTAATAAAGCCCCTGGGCTTTGACCTGGACGAGCGCTCCCTACGCCGAGCGGGGTTGGACTACCACGACTACGCGACGGTCTCCGTACACGAAAACCTCGACGCCATGATGGAAGTCCTGGGGCAAGCCCGGATCTGGACCCTGAGCACGCGCGGTACGCGAAACTACACGGACGCGGACTTCGCCGCTGACGATGTGCTCCTCTTCGGCCCGGAAACCCGGGGCCTACCAGCAGCGGTGTTGGAGCGCTTTGGCATGCCATCTTGTCTGCGCATACCGATGCGGAAAGACAGCCGGAGTCTGAATCTGAGCAATGCGGCGGCCCTGGTGCTGTACGAGGGCCTGCGCCAGCAGGGATTTGCGGGGCTGGCCTAGGACTACCTATGCCCAACCCCGGAGCAATTTACTGCGTGGTAGCCTCACCGGCAGCCTGCTGAGCCTGTTGCTGCAAGGCCTGCTCATAGAGTGCTTCGAAGTTAACCGGTGCCAGCATGATGGCGGGGAAGCCACCCTTGACTACCAGGGAGTCGATGTTTTCCCGCGCGTAGGGAAACAGTACCGCGGGTGCCGTCGTGCCGAGGATGCGGCGCAGCTGCTCATCGTTAAAACCCTGGATAAAGAAGATACCCGCCTGCTGAACCTCGACGAGGAACGCGGTTTCGTCGTCCAGCTTCGCCGTCAGGGTGATCTTCAATACGACTTCAAAGTTGCCCTGCTCGTCGATCTTATCGCTGCGCGTATTCAGGTCCACATTGACCTTGGGCTGCCATTGCTTCTTGAACACGTCGGGCGTGCTCGGAGACTCAAAGGACAGGTCCTTGTTATAGATGCGCTGCATCATGAATTGCTGCTGGGGTGCTTCCTGGGAAGCTGCGGCCTGTTCTTCAGCCATGCTTGTCACTCCTAGTTGAGATAGAAAATCGGCTACGCGGTGTCGTCGTCCGACGCTCCCGCAAGTAATTCGTCGAGGGCTCCGCGCTCTTCCAGAGCGGCCAGATCCGTGAAGCCACCGACATGGGTTTCTCCCACCCAAATCTGTGGCACCGTGCGTTGCCCCGCGCGCTGAGCCATCTGGGCGCGCAGCTCTGGATTTCCGTCCACGGGGATGTCTTCAAAAGACACTCCCTTGGCCGATAAAAGGCGTCGTGCCGCCATGCAATAGGGGCAGAATCGCGTTGTGTAAACGGTAACGGTTGCGCTCATTTCGCTTATCGAGTCACCGTGGGCAACTGGAGATTGCCCCACTCCATCATGCCACCGGCCATCTTGTAGACTTTACTGAAACCGGCCGCTCGCAGGGTCTTTCCGGCGGCACCGGACTGCTGGCCCATATTACAAACCAGGATAATGGGCTCCTCGCGATGCGCTTCCAGCTCACCGCTGCGTTCCTGGATCTTGTTTGCGGGGATGTGAAGGGCCTCGGAAATATGCCCTTTTTTGTACGCTGCGGCGTCACGAAGGTCGACAAACACACCGCCTTCGCTGTTGATCAGGTTTATGGCCTGCTGCGGAGACAAGGCCGGGCCGGCCTTTCGTCCCTCGTGCATCAGCAACATGCCGATGGCCGCGACGAGCGCCGCGATCAGTATCCACTGCTGAGCCGCAAATTCTAGAAACAGTTCCATAGGGTCCGAAGAGCGCGTTTGAGGGGCGTGTCTGGGTAGCAGGCGTGCCGGTTAATCATCGGCGCATCGGGACATTCGACACCACCGGAAAGGCCGCGAAGTATACCGTTTGACCGAAAGGGGCTCCAGCCCATCAGAACGGCCAAACTGTGCGCCCGTCAGGCCGGTGGTCGTAAACCATGCGCCCCGTCGCCACAATCGCTAAAATCCGCAGCCGGTTGCCCGATACCATCAGCAGCCACCACCGCGACCACCCCATCGCCACGGGCAAACGGACAGCAGAGTTATGGAACAGCCGACGAAAACCCCCACGGTTCTGATCATCCTGGATGGCTGGGGGCACCGCGAAGACCCTCGAGACAACGCCATCGCCACGGCCAACACACCCACCTGGGATCGCCTCTGGCAGGAGGCTCCCCATACGTTACTGTCGGGGTCGGGCCTCGATGTGGGCCTTCCCGAGGGTCAGTTTGGCAATTCCGAGGTCGGTCATATGAGCCTTGGCTCCGGTCGGGTGGTGTACCAGAGTATCTCTCGCATCGATAAAGCCATTGCCGATGGGGTGTTTGAGCACAACGAAGTCTATTGCAGCGCTATCGATGCCGCCGTAACCAAGGGCCGAGCCGTGCATATCATGGGCCTGCTGTCCCCCGGTGGCGTGCACAGCCACGAGCGACAAATCTTTGCCGCTCTTCGCCTGGCTGCCCAAAGGGGTGCCCAGGAACTCTACCTCCACGCGTTCCTCGACGGTCGAGACACGCCGCCTCGCAGCGCCTCGGGCTCGATCGCTGCGGCGGAAGCGTGTCTGGACGAGTTGTCCGTGGGACGCATTGCCACCGTCACAGGCCGCTACTACGCCATGGATCGCGACCAACGCTGGGATCGGGTTGCGCCCGCCTATGAACTCCTTACGGAAGGCAGCGCCGAGCATACCGCCGACAGCGCTGCGGCAGCTCTGGAAGCCGCCTACGGGCGAGAAGAAAATGATGAATTCGTCAGCCCAACCCGTATCGGCCCTGCCGCCCCCATCCGTGACGGCGATACGGTTCTGTTTATGAATTTCCGTGCCGACCGGGCGCGCCAACTGACCCGAGCCTTTGTCGATGACGAGTTTGCCGGCTTTGAACGCCGACAACGGCCCCGACTGTCGGCGTTCATCACCACCACCGAGTACGCCGCTGATATCAACGCACCCTGTGCCTTCCCGCCCACAACCCTGGACAACGTCCTGGGGGATTGGGTTGCCAGCCGAGGACTCACCCAGCTGAGAATCGCGGAAACGGAAAAGTACGCCCACGTCACCTTCTTTTTCAGCGGTGGCCGGGAAGAGGAGTTCGCTGGGGAAACGCGCGTTCTCGTGCCCTCTCCCGATGTCGCCACCTACGATCTACAGCCGGAAATGAGCGCCCCCGAGGTCACAGACAAACTCGTCGAAGCCATTCGCGGAGGTCGCTACGATCTCATCGTGTGCAACTACGCCAACGGTGACATGGTGGGTCACACGGGCAGCTACCCGGCTGCGGTGAAAGCGGTGGAAGCCATCGACGGATGTCTTCGACGTGTCGAAGAGGCCGTTCGCGCGGTGGGGGGGCACGCCCTGATCACCGCCGACCACGGCAACTGTGAGCAGATGCAGGACTACGAATCGGGACAACAGCACACCCAACACACCACCGAGCTGGTGCCTTTGGTCTACGTGGGCGACCGCAGCTTGTCCCTGGATGCCAAGGGCGGAGTCCTCGCCGATGTTGCCCCCACACTCCTGGAATTGATGGAGGTCGATCAGCCCAAGGAGATGACCGGGCGCAGCCTCATCGAGAGTCTCGCATAGGCCCTGGACCGTGACGCGGCTTCGCGGGAAGCGTATCGGGGTCATCCTAATCCTGGCCCTGCTGGGCCCGGGAGCCCTGCTTCATTCCCAGGAAGCGGACGAACAAAGCACCCGGGCGGAACTAGAGCGCCTCGAAGGTGAAATCCAGCGCATCACCCAGGCTCAAAGAGCGAGGGAGAAACAGCGCGGAGAGGTCCATGGGGAGCTCCGTCGCAGCGAACAACGCCTCAACACCCTGGCCAAAGAACTGGCCAACACCCGGCAGGCCATCGCCACCACGGAAAAGAAATTGCGCGATCTCGCTGCCCGCCAAGGAGAGCTGGAAGCCGCCGCGGACGCGCAGGGAGTAGCGGTGCGCAATGAGATTCGCCGCGCCTATGAGAGCGGAGGCAGCGACCAGCTTCGGCTACTCCTTAACGAGGAAGATCCCCAGGCGCTGGCCCGAATGCTGGCCTACTATCGTTACTTCCTTCGTGCACGGACCGCCATCATCGATGAGTACCGCGCTACCCAGGCGGAACTCAAAGAGATCGCAACGGACCTGCAACGCCAGAGCGATACCCTGCGCGAGCGGAGACAGGATTTCGAAACGCAGCAAGCTAACGTGGAGGGTGAACGGAAAGAACGTCAAGCGCTGCTCAAGCGCATCGAAGCGGAATGGGTGTCCGACGCCGCGGCACTGGAACAAAGGCAACAGGATCGGACGCAACTGGAAAAGCTCCTCGCTGAGATCGAAGACGCTCGCTTGCAACTTATGCCCCAGGAGGCGGTCGAACCCTTCAGCAAGGCCCGAGGCAGCCTCCCCTGGCCGGTCCAAGGCACTATCACCCAGCGCTTCGGTCGACCACGGAATCAGGGCAAGATGCGTTGGCAGGGCGTGCGCCTCAAAGCTGAGGCCGGCGCTCTGGTGGCCGCCGTTCATCACGGACGTGTCGTGTACGCGGACTGGTTACGCGGATCAGGGCTGCTGTTGGTGATCGACCACGGAGAAGGCTATATGAGCCTCTATGCGCACAACGAAAGCCTGCTCCGAGAAGTGGGAGATTGGGTAACCGCCGGTGCACCTGTGGCGACGGTCGGCGACAGCGGTGGGCAAACCGAGCCGGGTTTGTATTTTGAAATCCGCAAAGATGGCAAACCCACGGACCCCCAACGCTGGTGTCGTGGCTAGGCGCCTAATACCGGGCCCAACCAAAGGTACTTTTAGGCGCAGCGGTACCGGACGATGATTGCGCTACACTGAGAGATCCCCCTACGTGAAGACACGCCCCATGACTCAACGCAAAACCTTCCTGAAAGTACTGGCTGCCATGGGCAGTTTCGTGCTGTTTTGCGCCCCATCCCTTGCCCAACACGAATCCCTGGCGCCCCCCGTGGGCGAACTACCCCTGGATGAGCTGCGCACCTTTGCCGACGTCTTCAATCAGATTCGTCTGGGGTATGTCGAAGAAGTGGATGACAGCACCCTGCTGGAATACGCCATCCGCGGCATGTTGACAGGCCTGGATCCCCACTCCGTGTATTTGACTCGAGATGCCTTTGAGGACCTGCAGACTTCTACCTCCGGAGAGTTTTCCGGCCTCGGTCTTGAGGTCAACATGGAGAGCGGCTACCTGAAAGTCATCGCGCCCATTGATGGCTCGCCCGCCGCCGATGCGGGAATCCAGAGCGGCGATGTCATCCTGAAACTCGACAGCGTACCCATCAAAGGCCTCAGTCTGAACAAAGCGGTGGAGAAGATGCGCGGCCCCAAGGGCAGTGAAATCGTCGTTACCATTGGTCGCTCCGGGGAACCGGCACCCTTTGACTTGACCCTCACCCGCGACACGATCCGTGTGGCCAGCGTCCGCGAGCGTTGGCTGGAACCGGGCTTCGGCTACGTGCGTATCTCCCAGTTCCAGAAGACAACGGGACAGGACGTGCGCAACTCCGTCGAAAAACTCCAGGAAGACCAGGAGCTCAAGGGACTGGTGTTGGATTTACGCAACAACCCCGGGGGTGTACTCGGTGCTAGCGTGGATGTAGCGGGCCTCTTCATGGAAGGAGGCACTGTGGTGTATACGGAGGGCCGTTTGGACAACTCAGCACGGGACTACGACGCCACCAGCACGGATCTTCTCGACGGCGCGCCCATCGTGGTGCTGATCAACGGCGGCTCCGCCAGCGCCTCAGAAATCGTTGCTGGCGCCCTGCAGGACCACTCTAGAGCAATCATTATGGGCACCCGGAGCTTCGGCAAAGGCTCGGTACAAACGGTTTTACCCATCTCCGAGTCCCGCGCCGTGAAGCTCACCACGGCCCTGTACTTCACACCCAACGGTCGCTCCATTCAGGCCGAGGGCATCCAGCCCGACGTGTTGGTCGATCGTGCCCGGGTGGAAACCTTCGACGAGTCCGGTCGGATCAGTGAGAAAGACCTGGATGGTCACCTGGACAACGACGACGCGCAGGAGGCCATCGACGCAGAAGCCAGCCGGGGATTGATTCGCAGTGACAATCAGCTTTACGAAGCCCTGACCCTACTCAAGGGTCTGAACATTCTCGGTCCCCGGCGAACCCCCGAGCTCCCCGCAGGACACCAGACAGCGGCTGCGGCAACCAGCACGCCCGGTGCCTAGGCGGGCCAGCGATTCCTGGACCGCGCTCAGCTTGGCGATGAAAGCCGTGGCCATAAGCCTGCTGTGTCTACTGATCGTGCTATGCCTGGGGGGCTGGCTCACGCGACCCAAACCCCTATCGCCAGCCACCGAGATCTATACCTTCGCCGGTTCCGTTGAGGAGCATTTGGCCACGGCGGAAGCCCGGGCGAACGGCGACTACGGTCTGGTAGACGGTACGGAGAAACGCGTTGTTTGGGCGGCGGAACCGGGTGAGCGCAGCGAGTATGTCGTAATCTACCTCCACGGCTTCTCAGCGACACGCCAAGAGCTGGCCCCAGTACCGGAGCTCGTTGCAAAGGAGCTGGGTGCCAATCTTTTCGAAACTCGCCTCCAGGGCCACGGTAGGGAACGCAGTCCCCTACAAGGACTGCCCGCGGAAGCCTGGCTGGATGATGCCCGAGAAGCCCTGGCCATAGGCAAAGCCCTGGGAGACAAATTGATCGTCCTTGGCGTGTCCACCGGTGCCACCCTCGCGCTGACCCTGGCGGAACACCCAGACTTCGCAGCCGTGGATACCCTGGTGTTCCTATCACCCAACTTTGGTCCCGCCGCCCCAGGCTCTGGGCTCGCTACGGGACCGTACGGACCGCAGATTACCCGCCTATTTGCGGGCCCAACGCACAGCTGGGAACCCGCGAATGAATTACAGGCCAAGTACTGGACCACCAGCTATCCGACGACGTCGATTATCGAGATGATGCGGCTCGTAGATCTGGCGAACCAACTGCTACCCGCCGCGCGAGTGCCCAATGCATTGTTGGTTTACTCTCCTCAGGACGATGTTATCTCCGTTCCCAAGGCACTGGCGGGGTTCGAACGCCTCACCGCTGCCCGCAAAGACATCCATGTGTTGGAGGAGCCGGATAGTATTAGCCCCCACGTTTTCGCGGGAGATATTCTTGGGCCGGCGGAAAACAGCAACGCCGTCCAGGTTATCGTGAGCTTTCTGCGCGGAGCGCCCTAGCGTCCCAGAGAATAGGTCGACGGCGCTAGCGTCGCACCTCAATGCCCGCTGCGGCCATGGCGTCCTTGGCTTCACCGACGGTGAATTCGCCGAAATGGAAAATGCTCGCCGCTAGCACCGCGTCGGCTCCGCCCTGGAGCACGCCATCAACGAGGTGTTGAAGGTTGCCAACCCCGCCGGAAGCGATGACGGGGATCCCCACCGCATCGGTAATGGCACGGGTTACCCCCAATTCAAAACCATCCCGGGTGCCGTCGCGATCCATACTGGTAAGCAACAGTTCGCCGGCCCCTAACTCCGCCATGCGCTGCGCCCACTGCACCGCATCGATCCCCGTGGGTTTACGACCGCCGTGGGTAAAGATTTCATAGCGGGGCATACCCTCTACATCATCAACGCGTTTGGCATCGATAGCGACCACGATGCATTGGGCGCCAAAACGCTGAGACGCACGCCGTACCAATTCGGGTTCGCGAATCGCCGCCGTATTGATGCTGACCTTGTCCGCGCCGGCGTTCAGCATGCTGCGAATATCATCCAGACTGCGAATTCCTCCGCCGACGGTCAGGGGGATAAACACTTCTCGGGCAATGGCCTCTACGGTGTGCGCGGTAGTGTCGCGGCCCTCATGACTGGCGGTGATATCCAGAAAGGTAATTTCATCAGCTCCCTGCTCGTTGTAGCGAGCGGCGATTTCCACGGGATCACCGGCGTCACGGATGTCGACAAAATTGACGCCTTTGACAACCCGTCCGTTGTCGACATCGAGGCAGGGGATAATGCGCCGGGCGAGTCCCATCAGTCCGCCTGCTGGTCGCAATAACGCTGGGCTGCCGCTAAATCCAGAGTCCCCTCGTAGATAGCGCGGCCCGTGATCGCTCCGCTGATACCCACGGACTGTACTTCGGCGAGGGCGCGTATATCCGCCATGTTGGTGATGCCGCCGGAAGCAATCACCGGAATCCCGCCCGCAACTGCCACATCCACAGTGGCGTCAACATTCACCCCCTGCATCATGCCGTCCCGGGCAATGTCCGTGTAAACGATGGCGGAAACCCCGTCATTGGCAAAGCGTCGCGCCAGATCCGTGGCGAGCAAAGCCGAGACCTCTGCCCAACCGTCCGTTGCCACGCGACCATCTCGGGCATCCAAGCCAACGATGACGTTGCCCGGAAACTTTCGGCAAGCCTCGGCGACAAACGTGGGCTGCTTTACCGCCTGGGTGCCGATGATGACGAAACCTACGCCGGCACTGAGATAGTGTTCGATGGTTTGTAAATCTCGAATACCCCCGCCGATCTGGATTGGCAGGTCTGGAAATGCTGCGGCAATGGCTGTAACCGCATCACCGTTTACGGGCTTGCCGGCGAAGGCACCGTTCAGATCCACCAGGTGGAGACGGCGACAGCCCGCATCGACCCAGCGCTGGGCCGTGGCCACGGGATCGTCGGAAAACACCGTGCTGTCGTCCATTTCGCCCTGGCGCAGACGAACGCAGTGCCCGTCCTTCAAATCAATGGCAGGAATGATCAGCATGTTCCGTCCCAATGTAGAAAGTTGCGTAGCAATTGCAGACCCGCTCGATGACTTTTCTCCGGGTGAAACTGCACCGCAAACAAATTGTCCTTCGCCAGCGCGGCGTCCACGGCCACACCGTAGTCCGCACTCCCCACAACCAGACCGCGGTCCTGCGCCTGCACAAAATAACTGTGCACGAAGTAGAAACGCTCGCCATCATCGATGGCATCCCACAACGGGTGGGATTGTTGTTGCGTCACTTCATTCCAGCCCATGTGGGGGACCTTGAGGCGCTCTCCATCGGCACTTTGCAGGTTTACGCCAAAGTGCTTTACCGCGCCCGGTAACAGGCCGAGGCACTCCACGCCGTCGTTTTCTTCGGAGCGCTCCAACAAGGCTTGCATGCCCACACATATGGCCAGTACGGGCTTGTGCTGCTCTCGCAGCGCCGTGTCCAGGAGTTGATCGCAGTGGAGCCGGCGTATTTCCGCCATGCAGTCTCGTATCGCCCCCACGCCAGGAAACACCACGCGATCCGCCTCTCGGAGCAGGGCCGCATCGTGGGTCACCACCACCCGCTCTGCACCCACGTGCTGCAAGGCACTCTCCACGGAGTGAAGATTACCCATGCCGTAGTCGATAACCGCTACCGTGCCGCTCACAGGATCAAGACCTACAACACACCCTTGGTCGACGGAGTGATACCCGCCATGGCCGGGTCTGACGTGAGGGCCATGCGCAGAGCACGGCCAAAGGCTTTAAACACCGTCTCAATCTGATGGTGACTGTTTTCACCGCGCAAGTTATCGATATGCAAGGTCACCAGGGCGTGATTCACAAAGCCCTGGAAGAACTCGTAAAACAAGTCCACATCAAAGCTGCCGACCATGGCCCGGGTGAAAGGCACGTGAAACTCAAGGCCCGGGCGTCCGGAGAAATCGATCACCACGCGCGACAGCGCTTCATCCAGGGGCACATACGCATGACCATAGCGCTGGATACCCTTCTTATCCCCCACCGCTTTGGCAAAGGCCTGACCGAGGGTGATGCCGATGTCTTCCACCGTGTGATGGGCATCGATGTGCAGGTCACCGTTGGCCTTGATGGCGAGATCCATCATGCCGTGTCGGGCAATCTGGTCGAGCATGTGCTCCAGAAACGGTAAACCCGTGTCCAGCTCCGCTTTTCCGCTGCCATCCAGGTTAACCGCGACGCTGATCTGGGTTTCCAGCGTGTCGCGCTTAACTTCGGCTGTTCGCTCTGCCATATCGCACTCCTGCGACGGCGATTCCAGGATCGCCGGTTCGTTTGCGGTCCCCACCCCGCGCGGGGTGGGG
>DIYG01000184.1 GCA_002428935.1 Halieaceae bacterium UBA6060 | reverse complement strand
GCCCCGATGACGGAGGGGCAAACGCTTACGACGCGCCATCGCCCGGCTCCGCCCCCGCCGGGCGCCTCGATCTGCTCACCGGCGAACTGATTCGGCAGCGAGAGATCGGCCTGACGGAGCCGACGGGCGCCGAGGTTCGGGAGTCCAGCCCGCAAACGGCGGCCTGGACTGGATCATCGGCAACGAGTCCTGGGGGTGATCGTGGCTCTCTCCATGCTGCTTCTCAGGCCAGTTACGCGCGCCTTTACGGTGCGGAAACCGATTCCGAGGAAGACGCCGATTCCATTCCTCCTCTGGGCTATGCCCTGGCGCAGCTTCACGGCGTGTACATCCTGGCTCAGAATCGCGATGGGTTGGTTCTGGTGGATATGCACGCCGCCCATGAGCGCATTACCTATGAGCGCCTGAAGCAGGCGCGGGATGAGCAGGGCATCCGCCGCCAGCCCCTGCTGGTTCCCCAGTCCCTGGCGGTTAGCGGGCGGGAAGTGGCGTTGGTAGAAGAACATGGCGAACTGTTCACCAATCTTGGTTTGGCCGTGGAACCTGCCGGTGAGGAAAGCCTGGTGGTCCGAGAGATCCCCGTGTCCCTCCAGGGCGCTGATGTTGAGCAGCTGCTTCGGGACGTGCTCGCAGACCTCAGCGAGTTTGGTACCTCCGAAAGAATCTCACGCCATGAAGATGAGCTGCTATCGACCATGGCCTGTCACGGCTCCGTGCGCGCCAATCGTCGTTTGACGGTTCCGGAGATGAACGCCCTGCTGCGAGACATGGAGATCACGGAGCGCTCCGGGCAGTGCAACCATGGTCGACCCACCTGGACGGCCCTGTCTCTGGCGGAACTGGATCGCTTGTTCCTGCGCGGGCGTTAGCCTTGAGCCTACCCCTGCTGTGCATCATGGGGCCTACGGCCTCGGGAAAAACGGATCTCGCTATCGCTGTGGCTGAGGCCCTCGACGGTGAGCTTATTAGCGTTGATTCGGCCCTGGTTTATCGGGGGCTGGACATCGGTAGTGCGAAACCAAATTACCCCCATCATCTGGTGGATATCTGCGACCCATCGATCCCTTACTCTGCGGCCCAGTTTGCCGATGATGCGCGGGTCGCCATCGAGGATATACGCCAACGGCAGCGGCGCCCCATCCTTGTTGGTGGGACCATGTTGTACTACCGCGCGCTGCTGTTGGGATTCGCGGCCATGCCCGAGGCGGATCCGGAGCTTCGCCAGACCCTGGAAGCGCGAGCCCTGCGCGAGGGTTGGCCGGCCCTACACCGGGAACTGCAAGCCGTTGATCCCGTATCCGCCGCCGCTATCCATCCCAACCATTCCCAGCGCCTGCTGCGGGCCCTGGAAGTCTATCGACTGACGGGAACACCGATTTCCGAGCTCCATGCCAAAACAACCGTGCCAGGCACAGAGGACGCGGTGTGTGTCGCTATAGCTCCGGCAGATCGTGCGCAGCTGCACCGTCGAATCGAAACCCGCTTCAATGCCATGATGGAGGCGGGGTTTGTCGAAGAGGTTGCCGCCCTGCGAGGGCGCGAAGACTTGCATGGTGATTTGCCGGCCCTACGGGCCGTGGGTTATCGCCAGCTATGGTCCCATCTCGACGGCGCCTATGACCGGGAGGAGGCCGTGCGTCGCGGTATAGCGGCGACCCGACAACTGGCAAAGCGTCAGTTCACCTGGTTGCGCAAATGGCCCGATCTCCATTGGATTCTGACCGATGAGGCGGGACGGGCCCTATCGAGCTTGGATCTGGAAGACCTATCGCTTGCCGCCAACCAGTCCCTGCTGCCCGGCTCAGCGCTGCACTCTGATCCGGCTGATGTGCTCTTGAACTTTCTCCAGGTAAACCCAATGTAGTAAGCTGAGGGCACTCCGATTCAGTCTTATCTGTCGGAGTGGAGCTTCAGGGCGATGGGTTTGGGCGGATTCCCCTTCTACGGGAGTGGGAAGGTCCAAAGTGGCCCTAGGGGCACTGCAACGCATTGAATGTGTTGATATTTTGCGCTGAAGCGTTTCGGTTTTTTTAGGCTCGATTTGAGCCCCAACAGAGCCATCAAGGCCTAAGGAGTAATGTGTCATGTCAAAAGGGCACACGCTACAAGACCCTTACCTGAACCTGCTGCGAAAAGAGCGGGTCCCGGTATCCATCTATCTCGTCAACGGCATCAAACTGCAGGGTCAGATTGAATCCTTTGACCAGTTCGTTGTTTTGCTCAAGAACACCGTCTCCCAGATGGTGTACAAGCATGCCATCTCGACCGTGGTTCCCGGTCGCGTCGTGCGCATGCCGATGCAGAACCCACCCTCGGAAGATGGCGAAGGCTAAGCTCCGGATCAGCTTCCCAGGCGGTTTCCCGGCGCACTGCGTTGCGCCGGCCCGGGTGGAGTTCGCCTGAACTGCGGTAACCGCTGTGTTTTTTGAACGTCCTGTTGAGCGAGCATCGGGCGATGCCCGAGCGGTCGCCGAAAACGGCACTGCCGAGCGCGCGGTGCTCGTCAATCTGACGCTGGATTCAGACTCGGCGGGTGTCGACCTGGATGAGTTTGAAGCGCTGGTGCGTTCGGCGGGCGGCGACCCAGTGGCTGTCGTTGGTGGGCACCGCCTGGCCCCCCAGGCACGCACCTTTGTCGGTTCCGGCAAGCTTGAGGAAATTGCGGCCACCCTGGCGGCCGAAGATGCGCAGTTGGTGATATTCAACCACGCGCTGAGTCCCAGTCAGGAGCGAAACATCGAAGGAGAGCTCAAGTGCCGGGTTTTGGATCGCACGGGGCTTATTCTGGATATCTTCGCCCAGCGTGCGCGAACCCACGAAGGCAAGCTGCAGGTCGAACTCGCACAGCTGCAATACATGAGTACCCGACTCGTACGGGGTTGGACTCACCTGGAGCGGCAAAAAGGCGGTATCGGCCTTCGCGGCCCGGGTGAGACTCAGCTGGAAACCGATCGGCGCCTGTTGCGTGCTCGGATCAAGAGTATTCGCAGTCGCCTTGAGCGCGTTCGCCGTCAAAGGGGCCAGGGTCGTCGGGCCCGTCAGCGTGCGGAATTGCCCACGGTAGCGCTGGTGGGATACACCAATGCGGGGAAATCCACGTTGTTTAATCGCCTTACGGAGGCGGAGGTATACGCGGCGGACCAACTCTTCGCGACCCTCGATCCCACCCTTCGTCGCCTGTCCGTGCCGAATCTGGGCTCGGTAATCCTCGCCGATACGGTGGGTTTCATTGCTCGCTTACCCCACGGACTCGTGGAGTCCTTCAAAGCGACGCTGGAGGAAACCCGGGAGGCGGATTTGCTCCTCCACGTGGTTGATGCAGCCAGTGAGGAACGCGATGACAATCGTCACGAGGTGCGGGCGGTGCTGGAGGAAATTGGCGCCGATGAGCGGCCGGAGCTGGAGGTCTACAACAAGATTGACCTGCTGGAGACCAATGCTCGTATCGACAGAGACGAGCAGGGTATGCCCCGGCGGGTCTGGGTCAGCGCTGCGGCGGGGATCGGCATGGATCTCCTCTTACAGGCGTTGGCGGAGCTGCTGGGCAAAGATCTGTTTGCGGAGACGGTGACCCTGAGCCCAGATCAGGCGCGGCTGCGGGCCGCTCTTCACGCTCTGGGGGCGGTAGAAGAGGAAGCCTTCGACGACGATGGCTCCGCTCGCTTACACATTCGATTGCCGCGCGCAGACTGGGAACGATTGCAGGCGCGGGGCGGTCTCTGAACAGGCGGCTATTTTGCTAGAATGGCCCGCTTCCGAAATGATCGGTTCCCATTGGGAGCCGCGAGCAGCAAGCTTTTTGCAGGAGATAAAGCATGGCCTGGAATGAACCGGGTGGCGGCAACAATTCCCGCGATCCCTGGGGCGGTGGTAACCAGGGGCCGCCCGACCTTGATGAGGCGCTGAAGAAGCTTCAGCAGCGCCTGGGTGGCCTGTTTGGAGGCTCCGGTGGTGGCAGCGGGGGTGGAGGAGCGTCCGTTTCCCTTGTGGTCGTTATCCTCGGTATTGTGGCTGCCGTATGGGCCTTTTTTGGCTTCTACCAGGTGGATGAACAAGAGCGTGCCGTTATTCTGCGCTTTGGTGAATATCACGCCACGGCCCAGCCAGGGCTGCATTGGAACCCCCCTCTTATTGACGAGGTGATTCCCGAGAACACTACCCGGGTCCGTTCTGCTCGCTTCCGCGAGATCATGCTCACCCAAGACGAGAACATCGTCGAAGTAAGCCTTTCGGTGCAGTACGTTATTGACGACGTGAAGAACTATGTCCTGGAAGTTCGTCAGCCCGAGAACTCTCTTCAGCACGCGGCGAAGAGTGCTCTGCGCCACGTGGTTGGGGGTATGACCATGGATCTGGTGCTGACGGAAGGACGGGCCAAAATCGCCACGGAAGTGCAGGACCGACTGCAAGAATACCTCACCGACTACACCACGGGGATTCGTGTATCCACGGTCAACGTGGACGATTCCAAACCGCCGAGCCAGGTCCAGGCTGCCTTTGATGATGTGATCAAGGCCCGGGAGGACGAAGAGCGCGTGAAGAACGAGGCTCAGTCCTACGCCAATGGCATCGTTCCTGAAGCCCGAGGTGAGGCGCAGCGGCAGATCGAAGAGGCCAGCGCCTATCGCGAGCAGGTAATTGCCAATGCTGAAGGTGAAGCGGATCGCTTCAATAAGCTGCTGGCGGAGTATCGCAAAGCGCCGGAAGTCACGCGAGAGCGTCTGTATCTCGACGCGGTGCAGAATGTCCTGTCCAGCACCTCCAAGGTGATGGTGGATATCGAGGGCGGAAATAACATGATGTATCTGCCCCTGGACAAGCTGGGCGCAGGCAGTGGTGGATCGGGTCGTAGCACGATCCTCGACGTCAATGCGGGGAACATTCGCGAGCTGGCCGACCTGGTCACGGAACAGTTACGGCGAGATGCCGCAACGCAATCTTCGCGCCGGGGGAGCCGCTGATATGACTGGAAGAAGCCTATCCCTGATTTTAGGGCTCGTGTTGATTGGCTTTATCGCCTCCAACGCGCTGTACGTGATCAAAGAGACCGAGCGCGGCGTGTTGTTGCGATTTGGGGAAGTTGTGGACCCTGATCTTCAGCCGGGTTTGCACGTGAAGATTCCTTTCGTCAACAACGTTAGGAAGTTCGATGGCCGTATCCTCACTGTGGATTCCCAACCCGAACGTTTCTTCACCCAGGAACAGAAAGCGCTGATTGTGGATTCCTACGCCAAGTACCGCATTGCCGATACTGCCGTGTTCTACACCGCAACCAGTGGCGATGATGCCCGGGCGGCAGGTCTTTTGGCGCAGCGCATCAACGATGGCCTGCGCAACCAGGTGGCAATTCGCACGATTCAGGAGGTGGTATCCGGTGAGCGGGACCTGCTCATGGAAACCATTACTCAGGAATTGGACGAAGTCGCGCGCACGGAACTGGGTGTTGAGGTGGTGGATGTACGGGTCAAGCAGATCGACCTTCCACCGGACGTATCTGATTCCGTGTACCGGCGTATGAATGCCGAGCGGGCCAAGGAAGCCACGGAGCGACGATCCCAAGGTAAGGAGCTCGCCGAAGGGATCCGCGCCGCGGCGGATCGGGAAGTGACCGTGATCAGCGCTAACGCCTATCGTGAAGCGGAGCAGATCCGCGGTGACGGCGATGCGGAGGCCACGCGGATCTACGCCGATGCCTTTGGACAAGATCCGGAGTTTTACGCTTTCACTCGAAGTCTCAGGGCGTATCAGGATTCCTTTCAGGGTAGCGGCGATGTGTTGCTGGTGCAGCCAGACAGCGAGTTTTTCCGTTATCTCAAGGATTCATCCGGCGGACAGTAGAGGCCCGGAAAGGGCCTTGAAGCGGGCCAGCTTGCGGCTGGCCCTGTGGTAGAATCCCGCAACCGTGGAGCGTAGAGCACGAAGACGTGCTCATACGTTTCGCGGTTTTTTCTTGGGGGATCGGTAGGCGTGGACTTCTGGCAGGTATTTCCGGCGGCGATAGCTCTCGTCTTGGTGATAGAGGGCATTCTGCCGTTCCTGAGTCCCGGGCGCTGGCGATCCATGGTGGCTACCGTGGCGCAGCTCGACGACGCGAGTATTCGCCGTTTTGGTCTGGGTAGCATGGCCGTTGGTGTTGTTCTGCTTTACCTGGTGAACTGAAGTGTCAGAGTCCGTGCCTTCTTCTCTAACCACCCGCGCCTGGCAGTTGCCCGACGGCATTGATGAGCTGCTACCGGGCGCCGCAGCCCAGGTCGAAGCGCTGCGTCGACAGCTTTTGGATGGTGCGGCGCGCTGGGGCTACCAGTTGGTAATACCCCCCCTCATTGAATACACGGATTCGTTGCTGGTGGGTGTCGGTGAAGATCTGGATCTTCTGACCTTCAAAATGCCCGATCAACTCAGCGGTCGCATGTTGGGCGTTCGTGCAGACATGACACCGCAGGTGGCACGTATCGACGCCCATAGCCTTGCGGGCCAGGGGGTAAACCGCCTTTGTTACGCCGGCTCGACCCTCCACACGCGATCCCGTTCTCTGGCGGCGTCTCGCTCTCCATTGCAGATGGGAGCAGAGATTTACGGTGACGGTAGTCTGTCCGCTGACATCGAAGTCATGGACCTCATGCTTTCCCTTTTGGACGATGCCGGTATTGCCGCGAGCACACTGACCCTCGATCTCGGTCATGGGGCGATTTATGGGCCCATTCTGGAAGCCGCCGGGTTGGACGACGCGAATTTGCGCAGCCAGGTGTTCGATGCCGTGCAGCGTAAGTCACGCCCTGATCTGGAGGCATTGTTGGAGGGCCGAGAGGGATCCTTGCTTGGGACCCTCATGGACCTGCACGGGGGCGTGGAGGTACTAGCTCGGGCTCGAGAATGTTTTGAGGCCATGCCTGAAGTTCTCGCCGCCTTGGATGAGCTTGAGGCTTTGAGTCAGTCTCTGGGAGCTCGCTTCCCAGAGGTGGCGCTGTATGTAGATCTGGCGGAGCTGCGTGGCTATCGCTATCACACGGGGGCGGTTTTCTCCGTGTATGCCCAGGGTCTGGGTGAAGCCCTTGCCCGGGGGGGGCGCTATGACAATGTCGGGGCGGTTTACGGATGTGCCCGTCCCGCGACGGGGTTCGCGATGGACCTGCGGCTTCTTGCTGCCCGGCTTTCCGAGGCGGAAGCTGGGACGGCCATCGCGGCGCCCCAGGAGGAAGACCCAGCGGTGCAGGCGAAAATTCGTGAGCTGCGGGCGAAAGGAGAAACGGTCATTGTCTCTCTGGGAGGAGTGAGGGACCCTCGCTGTGACCGAGAGTTGGTGAATCTGGACGGTGATTGGCAGGTGCAGGTGCTCGACAGTAGTGCTGTCGCACCGGGCGGCAATGGAGCTAAGGCATGAGTCGCAATGTAGTGGTCCTGGGAACCCAATGGGGTGACGAGGGCAAAGGCAAGATCGTTGACTTACTCACGGAACGCGCCGATGCGGTCGTGCGTTTCCAGGGGGGGCACAACGCGGGGCATACGCTGGTCTGCGATGGTCAGAAGACCGTCCTGCACCTGATTCCCTCCGGGATTCTTCGTCAGGATGTCTACTGTCTGATTGGCAATGGCGTTGTTCTCGCGCCCGATGCGCTTCTCAAGGAAATCGCGGAGCTTGAGGCGCGGTCTGTACCCGTGCGCGAACGATTGCGCTTGTCGCCGGCCTGCCCGCTGATCTTGCCCTATCACGTAGCCCTCGATCAGGCTCGCGAGTTGCGCCGTGGCGCCCGCAAGATTGGCACCACGGGTCGGGGTATTGGGCCAGCCTACGAAGACAAGGTGGCCCGTCGCGGTTTGCGGCTTGCGGACCTTCAAGACGCGGCGCGCTTCGAGCGTAAGCTCCGTGAGGTTATGGAGTATCACAACTTCCAACTGGAGCACTACTACGGCGCCGAAACCCTGGATGTCGACGTGGTCCTCGCCGATGCCCTGGCCATGGGCGAGCAGCTTCTGCCCATGATGGCTGATGTTACGGCCTTGCTTCATCAGCTTCGTGGTGAGTCCCGCAGTATTCTCTTCGAGGGTGCCCAGGGCTCTCTCCTGGATATTGATCACGGCACCTACCCCTTTGTCACCAGTTCGAATACCACCGCCGGGGGCACGGCCACCGGGTCGGGCTTTGGGCCTCTCTACCTCGATTATGTGTTGGGAATCACCAAGGCCTACACGACGCGGGTGGGTTCAGGCCCGTTTCCTACGGAGCTTTTCGACGAGACCGGTGAACATCTCGCGACCCGAGGTCATGAGTTTGGTGCGACCACCGGGCGCGCCCGTCGTTGCGGCTGGTTTGACGCGGTGGCTCTGCGTAATGCGGTGAATATCAACTCCGTGAGTGGTTTGTGTCTGACCAAGCTGGATGTGCTGGACGGCCTGGAATCCATCCAACTGTGCATCGGCTACGAGAGCGCCAGCGGAGAACCCGTGCCCAATCCTATGGATTCCGACGATTACGAGGGATTGGTCCCCATCTACGAAACCGTACCCGGGTGGAGCGAATCCACCGTGGGTGCGAAGTCGCTGGACGAACTGCCCAAAGCTGCGCGGGATTACATCGCTCTGATCGAAACCGTGGTTGGCGCGCCCATCGATATTATCTCTACGGGGCCCGACCGCCTGGAAACTATTGTGCTCCACGATCCTTTTGCCTGAGCGCTCCCTGCGCGTCACCGAATCCCCACGCCGGTAGGAGTCTCGTCCACCGGCGCGGCGCTTTCTTCCGCAATGCTCTTTCTTGCCGTGGAAAGGCCTCAGCTCAGTGATAAGCCTCCTTGTAGGCGCTGTAGCTGAGCCCCGTCCAGCGGCGGAAAGCGCGATAAAAGCTGTTGATTTCCAGGTAGCCCAGTTCTTCCGCCAGGCACTTGCCCGGTAACCAGCGCTGTCGGAGCCGTGACTCACAGCGATGCTGGCGGGCTCGATCCAGAAGAAACTGATAGCTCGTGTGGTCGTTGCGCAGTCGCCGTCGCAGCGTGGTACAGCTGATTCCCAGGCTTTCGGCAACGCTCTCGGCCCTCACGCGGGCCAGGTCCGCCTCCAAAAGGATACGGAGCACGCGATCCGTTGTTCTCGATAAGGGCAGGTAGCCCGGCTCTGGCTCCTCGGAAGTTGGCAAGTGAGGATCACCGGGCGCAACGGATGGAAGCGTGATCGGCTCGGGCCTACCTCGATGGTCAGCTAGCTTTTGCGACCTACCATCTTGGCCGGTGTGCAGGGGTGGTCGATGGAGAAGAGCCGCATGATTGGGAGACGGAACCTGCGGCATCCGGGGCGGGCTAGGATGAGCGGGACCTTGGCGTCCCAGGCGCTGGTGGTGTTGCGGGTGGCTACGGTGTTGGGGTCGAAAAAATGCCGGCGAAAGTGCGTCTTCCCGACACTCGGGGGTGTCCTGAACCATATGAGCCTCCTTGCTCAAAAAGTGGGTCATTGACCGGGGGAACACGGCACGCCGTCCATGGCGTTGGCCTCGCTGCTCGAAGCAGCGCGTGTAATCTCGGTCTGGCCGATCGATCTGCGATCAGGCTGTTATCGAGCTTAGCAAACCACGCGAAGATGAAAAGCGGTGGACCGCCCTCTGGGCAAATTTGCCCGATGGGTCGGGTCGTCTATGCCTCTAAAGCCAGGTCGTCCGGTAAGGGGCAGTCCATGACCGCGGCCACAGCAATAACCAGCTCTCGTTCGATGGCGCAGACTTCACCGTCTGCGGCCGCAGCGAGCGCCATGGCCTTGAGGATTCTCGGTTTAAGCAGCGGATAGCAGTCGGCGAGGGTGCTGACCGCATGACTGAATTCGCGAATCGCACAGTCTTTAAGGGGCAGCAGTACGAGATCTTCGAGACCCAGTTCCACGCAGGCGGTGGCGAATGCGGCCTCACTGCTGCCATCGCCCTGATGGGCCAGAACCGACAACACCTGGCGTAGGGCACCGCGAACCTGGGTTACGCGGCGGTAACGCGGTCGACTGGTTTTTACCCGCAGGTACTCAGGATCCAAATAGTGGCGCAAGAGCTGAAATAAGCACCATTCAAACAGATCTGTGCGTCGATCGGCGCGGATGACGGCCAGGAGTGTGGACTTAAATTGCCGGTACTGAGGTGTCGATAAACCTTTTAGGGCCGGCATGGCCGCAGCCATAAGGGGAAAACGCTGGCCGACGGCAAGCTTCTCCAGATCCGGTAGCAACGCCTCTATGAATTCTGTCTGGCCTCGTATGCCGTGGGACCGGACAGCATCGAGGGCTTGCTGGCGAGCCTCGGGGGCCTGGACGATGAGTAAACCCAGGGCAGCAGCGGTAGCACCCAAGGGCTCCTGGATCTTTTCCCGTAGAGCGGTTTCAGCACCTCGCTCCAGGGCTGGGCTTTTCTTCTCGCCATCTAGTCCACGACGGTCGCCAGCAGATGGGGAGTCTGCGCCTCGGGTATCTTTGGCCAGGTTGTCATCGCCATCGGTATCCAGAAGGGCAGCGCTGGTCATGGCGGCGGCCACTAGCGCCGCCCGGCCCACCCCAGCCTGGACGGTGTCTTCGTTTAGGGGTGCCTCGCGAACCTCCGCGCGCTGCAGATACTCCCCATCCCACTGGGGATCCAGGCGTTGGATGCGTTCAGCCAGGGGCGGGTGGGTCGCGAACAGACTCCACAGATGGTGACGAACTTCGCCAAAAAATATGTGTGACATCTCCGGGGCTCGGGCCGCATGGACCAGAGAACCCGGTATGAAACCGCCGATGACTTTCAGCGCATTCGCAATACCGGCGTTATCTCGGGTGAATTGTACGGCGCTGGCATCGGCCAGGTACTCTTTCTGGCGACTGATGGCGGCCTTGATGAACCCCGCGGCCAGAGCGCCCAGCCAGCCGATCACCATGAACGCCAGACCCACGATGGGCAGCGCCGCGCTGCGTTCATTGCTGCGACTGCTGCGACCGACACCATAGGCTCCGGCTCGGAGAAGAAAATGGCCCACATCACCGATAAAGGTGATTCCCTTGAGGAGAGCGGCCAGGCGAATGCTGAGCCGCATATCGCCATTGAGGATGTGGCTAAACTCGTGACCAATAACCCCCTGGAGCTCATCTCGCTTCAATTGCAAAAGGGTGCCGCGAGTCACAGCAACTACCGCATCAGCGGGGGTGATGCCTGCAGCAAAAGCGTTGATGCCTCGCTCGTCGGGCAGTGCGTAAAGGGCCGGTACGGGCATATTGGCGGCGAGGGACAGTTCCTCGACGATATTTAGGCAGCGCCGCTCGTAGGGGTCGTCGGTTTGGGGAAGTACGCGACGACCGCCCATACTCTCTGCCACCTGCTTACCGCCGGTAGAGAGTTGCAACCAGCGGACCAGGGATACAAGCGCTACCGTGGCGGCAACCGCCAGACCGACGCTGGCAAAACGCTCCCAGGAAAACAGGGCTAGATAGCCGCGCCAACCGCTGCCGCCCGCATATACGTTGTAGTCCTGGCCGAGCCAGAGGAAGGCGATGAGCAGGGCGTTGACCAGCGTGATGAGCAGCAGCACGGCCAGGGAAAAGAGCACGATGAGGCGACGCAGATTGCGTCGCGCCCGATCCTGCTGGCTAAAGAAGTCCACGGCCCGTGGCCGTTCCTTAGGCCTTAGAAGCTAACCTTCGGTGCCGCCTGAATTTGTACGGAATCATCGAATTCCAGCAGTTCCGCATCGGTGGCATGGCCGAAGGTGGCCGCCAGGACAACGGTGGGAAAGCTTTGCCGATAGGTGTTGTAGGCCATTACCGCGTCATTGAAGCCCTGACGGGCAAAAGCCACCCGGTTTTCCGTGCTGGTCAGTTCCTCGGACAGCTGTTGCATGTTTTCGCTGGCCTTGAGATCTGGATAGGCTTCCATGGTCACGTTGAGTTTGCCAAGGGCGCCCTGGAGGTTGTTTTCTGCGCTGGCCAGACTCGCCAGATTGGCGCCGCCGCCTTCGCCGAGGGCTTTCAGCACCGCCGCCGCTTCATTGCGAGCGGTAACCACCGCGTCGAGGGTTTCCCGTTCATGGCTCATATAGGCTTTTGCCGTTTCAACCAGATTGGGGATCAAGTCGTAACGCCGCTTCAGCTGAACTTCGATCTGCGCAAACCCGTTCTCGAACCGGTTTTTTAGACTCACCAGGGTGTTGTAGATATTGATGATGTAGATCACCAGGCCAAGCAACACCAGCCAAAACACGATCGTTGAGATTTCCATGGCTTTCCCTCCCGTTATGCGATTCTTCGCCGTGCTACGAGCGCGACCCCGGCGTTTCCGCTCTTTGAGGCCTGTCTACGCAGCGTTGGATTTCCACCGGCCATGACCAGTGCTCAAGATGCGGCTTTCAAGGTCACTGGTACACCGTTGATCGCGGCGTTGCCTGACAGATCGTCGAGGTAGGCGGCGTCCGTAACGTCGTTACAGGATACACCGGCGTGCTTACGAGCGGTGTGTAGACGAATTCCGGTGCGACCGTGACCGAACCCATGGGGCAGGCTGACCACGCCAGGCATTACCTCATCGGAGGCCTGCAGGGTGACTGTAACGGCACCGCTGCGCGATTCCAGCGTCGCTCGATCGCCGTCGGCCAGTTCGTGCTCGGCCAAATCCTTGGGATGGACGAGGAGCTGATCCCGGGCTTTGCCTTTCACCAGGCGATGGTAGTTGTGCATCCAGGAATTATTGGAGCGCACATGCCGTCGACCGATTAAACGCAGGCGCGGGGCGGGCGTATCGCCGCTGAACTCCTCGGCCAGACGCTTGAGGTCCGCAAGGGGAGCGGGCGTCGCGCAATCAATTTGCTTGTCCGCCGTCATAAGGCGCTCGGGAAGTTGAGGCTTCAAAGGACCCAGATCGATACCCGATGGTGCTGCTTTCAGTTTGTCCAGGTTGAGCTCGTGCTCGGTGTCTTTACCGTAGGGGCCGTACTGCAAACCCAGGTCCACTAGCTCATGGGGCGCGGCGTCGTCCTTGGGATCTTCTCCCAAACCCTTGGCCACGCGCTCGCCAAGGGCGGTGAAAATTTGCCAGTCGTGAAGCTTATCCGCCGCCGGTTCGAAGATGGCCGGGTTGTAGCGCGTGGTATTGCGAATCGCATTGATATGGAAAGCGATGTCGTAGTGGTCGTGCTCCAGCGGTGATGTGGGCGGCAGGATAAGGTCTGCATGGCGAGTGGTTTCGTTGATGTAGGGATCCAGGGAAATCATAAACTCGAGCTGCGGTAGGGCATCGTCCAGGGCCCGACCGTTCGGCGTGGACAGCACGGGATTGCCTGCCCCGGTGAACAACACGCGAATTTGCCCCTCGCCAGGAGTGGTGATTTCTTCGGCGAGGGCCGCAGCGGGCAGCTCCCGATCAAACTCCGGTAAACCGCGAACCCGGGAGCGATGGCGATCAAAACCACCGGGCCCCGTGCGCGGCACTTGATCCACCGCTGGCAGCGTGAACAAACTGCCGCCTTCGCGGTCCAGATTGCCCGTGGCGATATTGATAAGCTGTATCAGCCACTGGCAAAGGGCGCCAAATCGCTGGGTGGAAACCCCCATGCGGCCATAACATACGGCGGCATCTGCGGCTGCGAAGTCTCGAGCAATGCGGCGGATCGTGTCCGCCGCAATCCCCGTGTGTTGCTCCGCGTATTCCGGAGTGAAGTCAACTACGGCCGCAGCAACTTCTTCCAAGCCCTGGGTAAAGCTCGCCAGGGCTCTTGGATTCGTTAGCCCCTCCGTAAACAGTGTATTGAGCAACGCCGCCAGGAATAGCGCATCACTACCGGGAACGATAGCCAGATGCTCGTTGGCAAGCTCCGCTGTCTCTGTGCGTCGGGGGTCGACGACGAGTAGTTGGCCACCGCGATGTTTGAGATCTTTGATGCGTTTCTTCACATCGGGAACGGTCCAAATGCTGCCGTTGCTGGCCAGGGGGTTGGCCCCGAGCATGAGAAAGTATTCGCTGCGGTCGATGTCCGGAATGGGGAAGAGGGACTTGTGGCCAAACAACCAAAGCGATGTCAGATGGTGCGGCAACTGATCTACGGACGTGGCGGAATAACGATTGCGCGTTCGCAGCCAACGAAACAGGTGGTTCTGGTGGGTTAGCATGCCGTAGTTGTGTACCGACGGATTGCCCAGGTACACACCGATGGAGTCTACGCCGTGGTCGCGATTGGCGCGCAGCAAGGCCTCCGCTGCCGTGTCCAGGGCTTCTTCCCAGGAAATCTCTACCCAGCTGTCCTCGCCGTCATCAGCGCGCAGGCGTTTTACAGGGTAACGCAAGCGATCAGGGTCTTCGTGAATGTCTTTGAGGGCCACCGCCTTGGGGCAGATATGACCTCGGCTGAGCGGGTCGTCGGGATCGCCCTTGATGGAGATGATCTCTTCACCGCTAACTTCGATCTTCAGTCCGCAAATGGCCTCACAGAGGTGACAGGCTCGGTAGTGGGTTTCCGTCATGGGATCGTTCCCTTATCGCTTATTGATAGCAGGTGCCGGGCCGTCCAAATGGCTCCGCGCCCAGCTTCGTGGAACGCTGGGGCTCATCGGCCGATCTATCCATGACCGTCACGGGTACCTGAGTGAGAGCATCGATTTTTCAGCAGATTACGGTCCGCGTCCAGTGCTTGACCGCTGGCTCTCTACGGTGTCTGCCCCTTTGCCCTGAGCCCGAGTTGTTGCACACTGGAAGACGGAAATCCCCTTTGGCCCGGTGCCTCGCACGGGAAAACTGCGGAGAGGCTATGAAATCGCGTTGGAAGAACTATCGCGCCAGCGATTACTACGACGAACTGATTACCGCCAAAGGCACGCCACGGCAGGTGGCGAGGCCGGCGGTAAAGCTGTTGGGCGAGTTACCCGAAGACGACCTGGACGCCCGACGCGCTGCTGCCGAGCTGGCGATTCGTGAAATGGGGATTTCCTTCACGGTGTACTCCGAGGCGGGAAACATCGATCGTGCCTGGCCCTTTGACCTCATCCCAAGGGTCATCACGGGTCGAGAATGGACCAAGGTTCGCCGAGGCCTAGAGCAGCGAAGCCGGGCTCTGAACCTGTTTATCAACGACGTCTACAACAAACAGAAGATCTTCGCCGATGGCATCGTGCCGGCGGAAACGGTGTTGGAGTCCAGCAACTTCAAGGAACAGTGTATGGGCGCCTCGCCCCGCTTTGGCGTCTGGGCGCACATCTGCGGCTCCGATCTGATTCGCAACCGCGACGGGCATTTCTATGTCTTGGAAGACAATCTCCGGGTACCGTCCGGGGTGTCCTACATGGTGGAGAATCGGGAGATCACCAAGCGTGTGCTGCCGGAGATTTTCAAGGACTACAGCATTCTTCCCGTAGACGACTACCCGTCGCAGCTGTATCGGACCCTGGCAGCGCTGTCGCCCCGGGACCGCAAACGGCCGGTGATCGTGGTGTTAACGCCGGGCATCTACAACTCCGCCTATTTCGAACATGCCTTTCTCGCCCAGGGCATGGGCGCTGAGTTGGTGGAAGGCGCGGACCTGTTTGTGGATGACGACGACTGCGTCTACATGCGAACCGTGGACGGCCCCGTGCGAGTAGATGTGATTTACCGCCGTATCGACGAGGACTTCATGGATCCCGAAGCGTTTCGCGAGGATTCGGTGCTGGGGGTGGCTGGTCTCATGCGGGCCTGGCACGGGGGCAATGTGGCTATCGCTAACGCTCCGGGTTCTGGTGTCGCGGACGACAAAGTGATCTACGCCTTCGTGCCCGACATGATTCGTTACTACCTGAACGAGAAACCCCTTATCCGCAGCGTGCCCACCTATCTGTGCATGCGCGAGAAGGATCGGGAGTATGTCCTTGAGAACATAGGGGACCTGGTGGTTAAACCGGCGAACGAGTCCGGGGGCTACGGGATCATGGTTGGACCCCATGTGGATAAGGCCACGCATCGCAAATTTGCCCGTCTCATCGAAAAGGATCCGCGAAACTACATCGCCCAGCCAACCCTCGCGTTGTCGACGGCACCGACCTATATCGGCGACGACATTCAACCTCGTCATCTGGATTTGCGGCCGTTCATTCTGCAAAGCCGGGATACCTGGGTGACCCCTGGAGGGCTTACCCGGGTGGCCATGGTTGAGGGTTCGCTGGTGGTGAACTCTTCCCAGGGCGGTGGCAGCAAAGACACCTGGATCGTAGAGGGGCGTTTGTGAGCATGTTGTCCCGGGTAGCGGAAAGGGTTTACTGGATGGCGCGCTACATCGAGCGTGCCGAAGACACGGCGCGCCTGGTGGCGGCCTACAACCATCTCATCATGGATATTCCCCGGGGTACCCAACCCGGTTGGGAGATCCTGGTACGAATCCTCGATGCCGATGTGGTGTTTGATGAATGGTTCAAGGTGCGCAACGAGCAGAATGTCTTGCGTTTGCTGATCGGCGAGGCCGAAGCGCCCTGCAGTATTCCCTATGCGGTGCAGGCGGCCCGCGAGAACGTGCGTACCACTCGCGACGTACTCCCCGACGAGGTTTGGGAACTGGTCAACGAACTCTATTTGTACAGTTCCGAAGCGGCGGAGAAGTCCGTTGGTCGACGGAATCGCCAGGCCTACCTGGAGCAAATTATTCAGCGTACCCAGGTGATCAATGGGGTATTACGGAGCACCCTTTGTCGAGATCACTCCTACCGCTTTATCAAGCTCGGACAGCTCCTTGAGCGGGCAGACATGACCAGCCGCATCGTCGATGTCGGTGCTTCGGATTTCCTCGCCCGGGAAGGCCTGGCGGAAGGTATCGAACATCTCCTATGGGGCACCCTGCTGAAGTCCCTGTCGGCTTTGGGTGCCTATCGGCGGCTTATCGAACCGCAGGTCGAGAAAAATGCCGCGGTGGACTTTGTGTTTATGGAACCAACCTTCCCCCGCTCCGTACGCTTCTGTATCCGCGAAATTCGCGAGGAGCTTGGACAGCTAACAAACAACAAGGACGCCCTGCGAACCATCGAACGCATTCGTCGCAAACTGCGCAGCTTCGAAGCCATAAACTTCGATCAACCTGCCCTGCACGGCTACATCGATGAACTTCAATTGCTCATCAACGACCTCCATGGAGCCATCGCGGAAACCTGGTTTCTAAGCTCCAAGGGATGAGACGCTTCTTCTGTGACTGCGGGAGTCCGGTCTACTTCGATAACGACTTCTGCATCAACTGTCGGTCGGCCCTGGGCTATGACCCGGTGCGCGGAGACATGGTCACCCTCGCCGATTGGGGGAATGGTGAGTTTCAGGATCTGCTGGGTAACCGGTTCCGCTATTGTGCCAACGGGGAGCAATTCGGCGTGTGCAATTGGCTGCGTCCGGCTGATCAGGAGGAAGACCTCTGTCAGGCCTGCCGCTTCAACCGGACCGTACCCAATCAGTCACGACCCGAAAACAAACAGCGCTGGCTGGTGTTGGAACGGGCAAAAAAACGTTTGTTCTACACCCTCGCACAGCTGAATTTGCCCTTGCTGGATGGTTGGTCGGACCCCCAGCGAGGCTTGCTCCTGGATTTCGTCGAAGATGCCCGCTCCAGTGACGCCTTTCCCGAAACGTTTGTTACCACGGGTTATCTCGGCGGTGTGATTACCATCAACGCCCTGGAGGCCGATGATGTGGCGCGCACGGCGGCGAGGGATGAACTCAAGGAGAGCTACCGCACGGTGTTGGGCCATTTGCGTCATGAATCCGGTCACTACTATTGGTCGCTTCTCAACCCTGATGCGGCTCTGCTGGAAGAATTCCGCGACTTATTCGGAAATGATCGCGCCGACTATCGTGAGGCCTTGGATAACCACTATGCCTCAGGCCCACCGCCGGACTGGCAGGAACGGTTTATCAGCGCATACGCGAGTTCCCATCCCAGTGAAGACTGGGCGGAGTGTTGGGGACACTATCTGCATATCTTCGACGCTCTGGATACCGCCTGGGCCCATGGGTTGCTCGGCACACCGCCGCTGGCGATGGTCATGGCCGAGCGTCTGGCAGCCTGGACGCGCATCAGCCTGATGCTCAACGAATTGAACCGCAGCGTTGGCCGCGGCGATGCTTATCCGTTTGTGATCAACGAACTCGTGGCGGAAAAACTGGAGTTTATTGAACTGGCGATTCAGCGTCTTCGAACACTGCGCTGATCGACGGTAGATTCTCGAAGGCCAGACGAATGTTGTCGTCCCAACCGTTGCGTAGATCCGCCAGGTAGGGGTGATCCTCCTCCAACAGGCAGTATTGTTCCTGAGGCATGAGACTGTCGCGACGATAGAACAAGCATTCCAAGGGCGGCCCTACGGTGACATTGGATCGCATGGTGGAGTCGATGGATACGAGGGCGCAGCGCATGGCGGTCTCCACCGGCGTATCGGGGCGAATGATGCGATCGAGAATGGGTTTGCCGTATTTGGTTTCGCCGATCTGCAGATAGGGATAGCGCTTTGAGGCGGTGATGTGGTTCCCCTCGGGGTAGATCATGTAGAGCTCGGGCCCATGGCCTTTGATCTGTCCACCGAGGATAAAGCTGGCGCCGGCATTGAAGCCCGCGTTTGGGCCGCCCTTCTTGTTGTATTTGCGCTGTTCCTGAAGGCTTATCTCCCCCACGTAGTCGGCAATATCACTCACGTAACGGGCATTGAAGATATTGAATTCAGCCTCTTCTTCGAGGTCCCGCTGGATCTGCGCAATCACCGCCTGGCTAGTGGCCAGGTTACCCGCGGTCAGAATCACCATGGAGCGATCATAGGGGACAGAAAAGCGATGCATCTTGCTGTAGGTGCTTACCCGGTCTGCTCCAGCGTTGGTTCGCGAGTCTGAGCAAAACACGAGGCCTTCCTCGAGGGCGATGGCGAGGCAGTAGGTCATGGGGTATGGGTGATTCCTGCAGGTCTGGCGACCGAATATATCAAAATTTTTTAATTCGGCGACCTTGACGATAGGCCCCTGCCTTTGCTGCGATGCATCTGCACGACAGGGGGTAATTGGAAACGTCATGGGTCGATGGAGTAGGCCGGGGTTATTGGGTAGCACATTGCATGGGCCGCGCTGTAGGAATGCTCCGGCTATCCGTAGTGAGGCGTGTCGACAGCTTTTTGCCCTGGGATCGACGGCAATCGGTTTTCTGATGCTGGGATTTACCCCCTTGTCCTTCGGCCAGGAACTTGTGCCTCGCGCTTACTGGCCCAGTCCCGTCGGGGCCAACGTGCTTGCTGTGGGCTTACAGCGCACCCAGGGCGACATCGTGGTCGATCAGTCCTTGCCCGTGAGCGGTGTGGACTCGGAGATCGATTATGCGCAAGTGAGCTACCAGCGAACCTTTGATTGGTTTGGGCGCACTGGGTCCGCGCAGATCAGTCAGTCCTTTGCCGATGGCACCACCAGCGGCTTTGTCGAAGGGGTAGAGCGCACTAGGCGAACCGTTGGGACCATGGATACGGTGGCGCGGGTTGCCATCAATCTCGTGGGTGCGCCGGCCATGGATCGAAAGGCGTTTCAAGAGCTGTCGCGCAATCCTGAGCCAATTATTGGCGCAAGTTTCACTGTGACCGCGCCCACGGGTGAATACGACGAGGACTTCGTTATCAATCTAGGGACCAACCGCTGGGCGGCGAAACCGGGCATTGGGATGATTTACCCCCTGACTTCCTCGCTGCTCCTGGAGGCGGAGGCGGCCGTGTGGTTCTTTGAAGACAACGATGAGTTCGTAGGCCGGACTCGCGAGCAAGATCCGGTGGCGGCTCTTCAGCTTCACCTTATCAAGCGCTTCCGACCGGGGTTTTGGGGTGCCCTGGATTGGAATTACTACACGGGCGGCAGAACCACCATCGATGGGGCGGAAAACAGTGACTTACAGCGAAACTCTCGCCTGGGCGCCACGCTAGTCTACCCCGTGGCGAAGGGTCAGGCGCTCAAGCTGAGTGTATCGGCGGGCACGGTGACCGAAACCGGTGGTGACTACGAGTTGTTTTCCCTGTCCTGGATCAGCGCATTCTAGGGGACATGCCCACTGGCTTGCGGCCTTGCCCTGGCAGCACCGCGGAAAAGGGAGAGAAAAACGTCGAAACCCGGATTTCACCCTACCAGGTGTAGCCCAAGCGAAAACGATAGGTCTGGTCGAGTTCCTCCGTACCCGCCACGGCACCGGAGTTGTAGTTGAGAACAATCTCCGTAGCACCCTGAAGACGACCGAGTAAGGGGAAGCCAAGACCCATGGTGGTGTTGAGGATCAGATTGTCCTGCTCATCAAGGTTTTTGACCCCCGTGTGGTTCAAAAACAGTCGTGACTCGTTCCCAAAGTAATCGCTCTCGGAGCGAACGCTCCAGGTGAGGCCCACATAGTTGCGGTCCACCAGTTCACCAAAGTCTTCTGTGACATAGGACAGCCCTGATTCCACTTCCAGAACAAAAGGAGAGTCCTCAAAGAGGCTGCGACCCAGATAGGGGCCGATATTCGTGCGCAGATCCAGGTCTGCAAAGCGATTCTGTTCGGCGCTGGCGGCCATGCCCCAGTAGTAATCGCCCACCTGAAAGCGGTCGTACTTGCCGGTGATCATCCAATTTTCTGCGGTCTGCTCACCGCTCGCCTCCCGAGCCTCGCCCTCAAACTGGGCGGTGAATCGGTCGCGCAATCCCGTCCAGCGGGTTTCTACGCGATAGTCCAGTTCATCGAGGTCCGTGTTCCCCCGCTGCATGGAAAACGCCGTGCTGGCGTTGCCCGTGTGCCGATAGCCGGTGCCCAGCTCCCAGGGCTCGGGATTGATGCGCATGAGCTGATCGAGGGCATAGGTAGCCTCGGCTTGTTGATCGAGGGTTAGGGTTTTATCGGCAACTTCCAGACCCTCGGTTTCAAGGAGCACACCATCTTCCATCTGCAGGGTTACGGGGGTTTGCACGCTCATGGAGGCGATGCGGCTCTGGTCTATGGAGAGCGTGCCAGCAAACTCCGTCTCCACCATGACTTTGCCTTCATCGGCATCGATGAAGGTTCCGATGATTACGGAACCGTTGAGTAATTCGATGCGATCAATGCTGGCGCTGGCGTCCAGGCTCAAAAACAGGCTTAGAAAGCCCAGGGCTCGAGCACCGCAGGATACAAAGGTCGTGTTTTGGGGCCAGGGCATGAGTAGCTCACCAGACAAAGCTTGGGTCGCCGCGGATTGTAGAGTTGTCGCTCCCGGCTCGCCATAGGAAGAACCGGAAAAGTGACGGTGGTCGACCACTCGAAGGGCCTGCGATGGCTGCGTTAGCGCTACGGGCTGTCGAGAAAAGCGAGAATTTCTCTGGCTACCGCTTCGGGATGAAGTTCCAAGAAGCCGTTACCCCACTGCGGATAGTCTCGTCGTTCACCATTGTTTAGGTGGGCGTCTATCTGGCGGGTGGTTTCAAACAGGTCATCGGCGATGTTCATCACTCGCAGAGGATGAGGAATTGCAGCGATATCGCGGAGGTACTGAGCGGCATGATCGAAAGCAGCGCGGTGGCCTTCTTCGTAGTCTTCGCCGGCGTTGAGGTTGTCACCGAAGGACGCGGCGGCCATCTCCAGATTCATGTCGGGCCCGGCGTGGTGGAGTACTCGCTGCCACATTACGGTAAAGCGCGTGCCTCCCTCATCGAGAGGTATGGGTTGGAAGTATTCACGCATACCCGCAAGCTCGGCGCTGGAGAACGCCGGAGCGGAAATATTGATGATCTTGCCCACGGATTGGGGACGTTGTCGGGCGGCCGCCACCGCGACCATGGAACCCGTGTGGTAACCCACCAGATCCAGGGGCTGCGGTAAGGCCAAAGCGTCGATAAACATCCACAACCAATGGGCATAGCCCTCGATGGATGCGGGCTCGGCGAGAGGATCGGAAGCCCCGTGGCTGGGCAGGTCTGGGGCGAATACGGGTCGATCCTGAGCTAAAGCCGGCAGCAGTTGGGCAAAGCTACGCGAAGACTTGGGAACCATATGCAGGCAGATCACCGGCCTGTGATCGCCGCCCCGTAACTCGCGATTGCCAGACGGTGCTGTAGACCACCGATAGTGGGCTTGCCGACCATCACTGAGTTCGGCATAGGCTTTGCGCGTCGGCGACCCCCGGCTCACGAACAACAGCCCCGTTAGTCTTCGGAGCCCAAAGGGGTTACGCGATCATAGTGGTAATACTGATCGGCCGGCAGACCGAAAATCATCGCGCCGTCAGCGGTGTAACCAGATTCCTCATTGCGAATGGCGCTCTGGCTTAAGAACTCTGTGGCCTGGATATGTCGCGGCTTGCCATCTCGACGAGAGATCATGACGCAGTCCTGTCGATCGATACGTGATACATAGGTCCCGTCCTCAAACTGCCATTTGGGGTCGCAGCCCTCGGGCAGCGCTGGGACCAAGTCCTCAGGTGTCAGGGCTTTGAAGGCTCCCGGCGTCTGCAAAATGTCGCCATGAGCCTCGGGATTTGCGAAGCGGTAGTTTTTTGCCTGGATCGATCCGTCTTCAGCGACAGAGAACACCTGTACGGATTGGCGGTAAACGTCGTTGGGATCTGCTTGCCGATTGATTTGTGCGTAGATGACGTACTTGCCTAGCTGAGGCGCGTCCACGCGACGACGTTGGAGTCCCAGGTGAGAAAAAGTGGCGGTATCTCCGGCTTCCACCGGCGGTTGGGATTTAAACTGTGCTGCATTGTCAAAATCGCCGCTCAGCCACAGAAGTAGCTCGTCGATGGATCCCTCCTTGGCTTCACCCTGCGCCAAGGCCGACAGCAATGTCAGCACAGGCAGCAGGAACCAGGCACGCTCAGGCAGGAAATGCACGTTGAGCATTAAGAACTCTCCGTCATTTGCACGACAACTTTGCCGTGATTATTGCCATACATAAGGCGGGAAAAAGCCGCCGGGGCGGAGTCGATGCCGTGATGGATGTCCTCCCAGGACTTGAGCTTGCCGGCTCGATAGAGGGGGATCGCCTCGTCGAGAAACTCCCCGCGACGGCTTTCGAAGTCATACACCACCAGCCCATAGACAATGGCTCGGGCGCGGATCCAAAGGCCCGGCGGCGGGCCGGCGGGGCGCTCATTGCTGTTGTAGTCAGCCATAAGCCCACAGAGCAATACCCGGCCACCTACAGCGAGTTGCTCCGATGCGGTGGTGAGGAGAGGTCCGCCGACAAGATCGAAGTACACATTGATGCCGTCGGGGCAGAGCCGGCGTAATCCCTCGGCGATATCTTCAGTTTTCCGGTTGAGGCAATGGTCGTAACCCATTTCTGTGGTGGCCTGCTGGCACTTTTCATCGCTACCGGCGATGCCGATTACCTTGCAGCCGCGGGCCCTGGCCAACTGCCCCGCGACGGCACCCACGCCGCCGGTCGCAGCGGGAATCACCACACAATCGCCGGGCATGGCTTGCGCCAAACAGTGAAGCCCCGCCCAGGCCGTGAGGCCCGGCATGCCCAGGGTCGATAGGGCGAGGGAGGGCGCAGGGAAGTCGTCCGGTAACAGCGCGAGCTCCTTCCCCTCGTGGACTGAGTGGGTGCTCCAACCGCCGAAGCCTCGCACGAGTGCTCCCTCGGGGAATTCAGGATTTCCTGAGGCAATCACGCGGCTAACAGTCTCTCCGCGCATAACATCACCAGGATTGATGGCACCGGACAGATGCCGGCCGGCGATCTGACTGCGCATGTAGGGATCCAGCGACAGATACTCGGTCCGGCATAACACTCTGTCTTCCGTAAGCTCCGGCACCGGGCTTTCAACGATGCGAAAGTCTTCAGCTTCCGGTGTGCCTTCGGGGTAGCGGTCGAGGACGACGCTCCGTTGTACTTCGTTCATGGTTGTCCTTGGGTCAGGAGGCTAGGGCGGTGCAAGATTGCGAGAGAGTTATGGCACTAGGATTCATGCTGGTGCCCCCGTGGCTGCATGCAGTAGTTCGTCGACCGCGGCTTCCACCGTAGCCATGCGAGCTGGCATACCGGTGGATGCCCTAAGAACGGTGATGTTTTCGGGTAAGGATGCGTTGGCAATGCGCTCGCCGTAAGCGCCAAGTAAACCGTCATCCCAGAGAACTATGCGTGTGGGGACCGTTACGCTGGCTAGTTTCTCCAGGCGCTCGTTGGCAAAGGCGGCTCGGTAGGCCCGGGCATAGTCATCGCCCGCTTGCAGATAGGCCAGGACCATGGCGTTGATGGCCGCGGGTGGTGGAAACTCGCTCCGTCGCTGCGCGCTGGGGTCGTCCGCGTTCCAGGGAAAGAACTTCGTACTCCGTTGGGCCATATCCCAGAGGATCTGCAGATGTTCGCCGCGATCCTGGGCGGAGATATCCGGGAAGTAGCCCTCCGTGAGCGTCGCGACTTCTTCGGCAGAAAACAGGGCGGCGTTTTCCAGGATCAATCCATGACAGCGATTTTGGCGCGTTCGAGCAAACTCGATGGCGATTTGCGCGCCCGTAGCTGAGCCGTAAAGGGTCGCCTGTTCTATATCCAGCGCATCGAGAAAGCCTTGCAGCGCATCAACGTAAGGTTCGAGCGTTGGAGAGTCCCAGGCATCCGGTAGGGGATCAGAATGACCATAGCCGGGCGTGTCCCAGGCAATACATCGTGCCTTGTGCGCCAATTGATTGAGTTGCGGTTCCAGAAAGACGCCGGATAGGGGCGAAGGATGGAGCATGATCAGAGGCGGACCTGCACCGAGCCAGCGGTAGTGAATCTGCCAGTCCCCGGCGGGCCCGGGAATCGTTGCGTAGGCGCGCGGCATTACTTGGCCCCGGGAAGTCCCAAAGAACCGGGATTAACCCGGCTTGTCTCATCAACGGCAGCTTTGAGAGCGTCAATGATTCGAGCCGGGCCGTCTTTCAGAGCATCGCGATAGTGATAGGAGCGACCGATCTGCAGGTGAGCTGCACCGAGCTCTGAATACCGCTCGATGAGCGCCTGGCGCATACGGTAGACGTGTTCTCGGGCCTCGGGGTTGGCGTCCCGTCGCTTTAGTCTGGCCAGATGAGCCGACTCCACGGCGTCTTCATGGATCTCCAACCATTCGTCGGGCCAGAAGAACACCGGTTCCAAAACGCAGGCGGTGGTAGAAATCGTCGCGAACAGGTAACCCGTGCCCACACCGAGAGCCTCGCTCCGTTCACGCTGTGCTTCGAAGATGGCCTCTGTTGCTGCATAAGCCTCCTGGAAGCGGGAGTGGGGAAACAGCCCATGAACCGGAAGCCAACGCTCCCCCTCGGGGCCGAGCATGCTGTTTACCGGGCCAAAGGGATTGGCTCGCGTGATCTTGGGGATCGAGTTCTCGATCTCTCGCCCGCCGTGACGTTCGGCGATAGTGCGTACAGCGCTTGCGCGGTCCTCGGCGCCGGCGGCTATGCGGTCTTCGACGATCACCTGCACGGAGAAGTCCACATCGTTCAT
>DIYG01000185.1:3524-7626 GCA_002428935.1 Halieaceae bacterium UBA6060 | reverse complement strand
GGGCGCAAAAGGTGGACAAGCCCCGGGGTTGGGTCCTCGAAGACAAAGCCTGTGTGGCGTTGGCGAAACATCTACCCCAGGGGTTAGACGATCTGGCAAAACTCGAGTTGCTCCCCTCCGCCGTGTTGCGACGCCAGGGTGAGGCGCTTTTAGCTTGTATCGACAGTGCTCGGGAAAGCGATGAGACGCAGCTTCCCCAGGCCCCACCCAAACCCCTGGATAGTTCCCAGCGTCAGGACCTCAAAGCCCTGCGCGCCGGTGTCCAGGCGCAAGCGCAAACGCTGGGTGTCGCTCCGGAGATTCTCCTAACCGGGGCCGATTTAGAACTCCTGATGCGCGAGCGCGCTGGTGAAGCGATCACCCTACCGGAACGCTGGCAGGGCTGGCGCAGGGATGCTGTGCTCGCGGGGCTTCGCTCACAACACGCGGTTCAGCCCCAGGAGGCGGTCAGCATAGAAGCTGATGCCGGGCCCCGTACGTCGGATCGCCCGGACGAGGATCTGTTGGTTGAGGTTTTTCGCAGTCCCAAGAAAGAAGGTATGTATCTCTACGTGCCCCGTGCCGACGGCTGCAAAAACCTACCGGAGCCCCTGACGGAGCTGTTTGGGAGTCCAGAAAGTGTTCTAGTCCTGAAGCTGCATGGGGAGAGAAAGCTTGCCCGGGCAAACGCGCGGGAAGTACTCCAGCACATTGAGACCCAGGGCTATTATTTGCAGATGCCGCCGAGCATCGAGAGTGCCGTCAAGGAGAAGAACATTGCTCACTGAAGGCAGTTATGTGTCCGCCCTGTGGGTCTACAGCTTGGCGGCCGTCGCGGCGCTGGTGCTGTTCAACTATTGGTTTCTTGCCCGTTGGCCCCTGTGGAGTCGAGTGCTGATCAGCCTGCCCATGGGTGCTGTTTTGTTGACACCGGCTCTCATCAATCCGGGGGCAGAGACCTTCGCCCCCGCGCTGATTGTTGTCGCTTTTCAGTGGCTCAGTCAGGGCCAGGAAGCGGCCGTTCATGCCCTGCGGCCCCTGGGCCTGTTCACGGGGATCGCGCTGGTGCTAGCGATGCCGCTGGCGGTGCTGGCGGCGAAGCTGCAAAAGAGGCGGGATCAGCCAAAGCCCGAGCTGGATCTCTCCACCTAGACCGTAGGCCCCCAACACCGGTCCTTGCCCGCACTCCGTGCAGTTGGTTACTCTTGCGCGTCCTTTTTCTCACCCAGTCCTCGGCGAAGCCTCACGGCGAGCACCGACCGCGGCTGTAACACACCGATAATGGAGTCCCCGATGAAGTTTCAAGGCACCGAGCGCTACGTCGCTACCGATGATCTGCGCATGGCGGTTAACGCTGCGGTGGGGTTGCAAAGACCTCTTTTGATCAAGGGCGAGCCTGGAACAGGCAAGACCATGCTGGCGGAAGAAGTCGCAGCGGGTCTCGATATGCCCCTGATCCAGTGGCACATCAAATCCACTACCAAGGCCCAGCAGGGTTTGTATGAGTACGACGCGGTATCGCGCCTCCGAGACTCCCAGCTTGGGGATGACAAGGTTCACGACGTAAGAAACTACATTAAAAAGGGCAAGCTCTGGGAGGCGTTCACCGCGGAAGAGCAGGTGGTATTGCTCATTGACGAAGTCGACAAAGCGGACATCGAATTCCCCAATGACTTGCTGGTGGAACTCGATCGCATGGAATTCTTTGTCTATGAGACCGGTGAAACCGTCAAGGCGAAGCAGCGCCCCGTCATTATCATTACCTCCAACAATGAAAAGGAGTTACCCGACGCCTTCCTGCGCCGCTGCTTCTTCCATTTCATCAACTTCCCGGACCGCGACACCATGCGACAAATCGTGGATGTGCATTATCCCGATATCTCCAAAACTCTGGTTCAAGAGGCCATGGAGGTGTTTTTTGATTTGCGCTCCGTTCCCGGATTGAAGAAAAAGCCCTCTACCTCAGAACTTATCGATTGGCTCAAGCTGCTCATGGCCGACGACATCCCCGATGAGATTCTCCGTGATCGCGACCAATCCAAGGCCATTCCTCCCCTTTACGGTGCGTTGCTAAAGAATGAGCAAGATGTGCACCTCCTGGAGCGTCTCGCCTTTATGCACCGACGCGAGAGTCGCGGTTAGGCAGAGCGGGGTCTGGCCTTATGCTGATCAATTTCTTCCACTCTCTTCGCGACGCAGGGATTCCCGTCACCACCCGCGAATTGTTGGATCTTTACGAGGGTTTATCGCAGCACGTGGCCTTTGGCAGCGCCGATGACTTCTACTTCTTCTCCCGCACGTGTTTGGTGAAAGACGAGAAGTACTTCGATCGTTTTGATAAGGCCTTCGGTGCACATTTTGAGGAGTTGCAGAGTCTCGATGATGTGATTGAGGCTATGATTCCCGACGACTGGTTGCGCAGCGAGTTTATGAAGAACTTGTCCGACGAGGACAAGGCGAAAATCGAGTCCCTGGGCGGTTTGGAAAAGCTTATAGAGGAGTTCAAGAAACGCCTCGAAGAACAGCAGAAACGGCACGAGGGCGGCAATAAATGGATCGGCACCGGGGGAACCTCACCCTTTGGCCAGGAGGGCTACCATCCCGAAGGGATTCGCGTCGGTCCTAATGGCGGAAATCGCAAAGCGGTTAAGGTTTGGGATCGCCGGGATTTCAAGAATCTGGATGATTCCGTGGAACTGGGTACCCGGAACATCAAAATGGCCTTGCGACGCCTGCGGAAGTTTGCCCGTACGGGGGCTGCCGACGAACTGGATCTGGATGACACGATCCGCTCGACGGCGCGCAATGCTGGTTTGCTTGATATCCGTATGATTCCCGAGCGACACAACGCGGTGAAAGTACTGCTGTTTTTCGATGTGGGTGGCTCTATGGATCCCCATGTGAAAGTCTGCGAAGAGTTGTTCTCGGCCACGCGCACCGAGTTCAAGCACATGGAGAGCTTTTACTTCCATAATTTCTTTTACGAAAGCGTATGGAAGAACAACGTCCGCCGCCACGCGGAACGCACCAACACCCTGGATATCCTCCACAAGTACGCTCACGACTACAAAGTGGTCATCGTCGGCGACGCGTCCATGTCACCCTACGAAATCATGCAACCGGGCGGTTCCGTGGAACACTGGAATGAAGAGGCCGGGGAAGTATGGCTGCGGCGTGTGCTGCAGACTTATGAGAAAGCCGTGTGGATCAATCCGGTGCCCGAAGACGAGTGGGAGTACACCCAGTCCATTTCCATCACCCATCAGCTCATGGAAGGTCGTATGCACCCGCTGACGCTGAAGGGCTTGGAAGAGGCTATGAGCTACCTGTCGCGCTAATTGGTTTTGTTTGGGGTCGGTTGAACGCTGTGCTAATGGCCAACGGTACCCTGGTCGCTCACGTGGTAGGCCACTGATGTGGTAAGCGACTAATGTAGTAAGCCACTAGTGTAGTAAGCCACTAATGTGGTAAGCGACTAGGGAAGCACTAACGGCAACATTCAGGGATTCCACTTCGTTGGCCATGGGGATATGGATGTCCTGGCCCTGAAGCGCCTGGACCGCCGCACTGATACCTTCGGTCTCGCCGCCCAGGACGAAAACAGACCGGGGAGCCAGATCAAGGGAGAATAGGGAGCCCGTCCCTCGCGCATCTAGCCTGTAGAGCTGAAATCCCGCCGCCTGCAGTTCTCTGAGTCCGTCTTTTATGGTCGTGCACCGCCTCAACGGCGCACGAAATACGGTGCCGACGCTCGCCTTGATGACCAGCGGCCCCAGTGCGGGGTTGCCTTTGTCCGCATAGAGAATGCCGTCCACCCCAGCGGCCGTAGCACTGCGGATGGCCATGCCCATATTCTGCGGGTTGGTAACACCATCAAGGGCCAGATATCGCAGGGTTGCGAAGTCTGCGCTTCTATCGAGGGCTGCGCTTAGGTCTTCCATGGCCGGGCAAAATACGTCCAGAGCGACGCCCTGGTCCTGGCGGCCATTTCTCGATATGCGGGCGAGGGATTCACGGCTATGGTGGCGAATCGTTGTGCCGCGCTGCTGCGCTGCGCTATCGATTTCCGCAAGGATACCGCCGCGACGATTGGATTCGGCCAGGTGGAGAGTTCGGCAGTCGA
>DIYG01000185.1:0-3462 GCA_002428935.1 Halieaceae bacterium UBA6060 | reverse complement strand
GGGCAGTCGAGGCCGGGGTCCGCGAGCGCCTCGAGTACCGCCTTACGCCCATAGAGCGTTAGGAGCCGTCGGCGCTCGGATCTATCGGGGAAAGGGGCATTGCTCATGCTAAAGTTCTATCACCGTTACGGCCTGACGCGCCAGGCGTTTGGGGTCGAACAGGCTTTCATAGTTTTTGACAATTCTGCGTGAGGTTTCTACAGCCCTTCCCATGGCATTGATACTGTACAGCACTGACGGTTGCCATCTTTGCGAGGAGGCCGAGGCAATGCTCACGGCCCTCCAGCGGGTGCATGGGGCCTTGGCCTGGGAGACCGTGGACGTTGCTCACGATGATACGTTGTTTGAACGCTATGGTTGGTCCATCCCAGTCCTCAGCTTGAGTCCTGGAGCGAATGACCAAGACGCCAGGTTGGCTGAATCTGCGTCGACGGTGGAACTCGCCTGGCCCTTTGACCCGCCGACGCTAAAGGAGTTTTTGAGCTTGCCTTAGCGGCCCACCCGCACCGCTAGCACATCGCAAGTGGCTCCGTGGAGGACACCGTTGGCGGTCGATCCCATGAGGAGGGCCAAGCCGTAGCGACCGTGGCTGCCCACCACGATCAGATCGGCACCCTGTTCTTCGGCCAGCGCATGAATCTCCACCTCCGGCTGACCGAGGACCACATGACGGCAGTCGGTGTTCAGGCCATGTTTTTCGGCGAATTTCTGCAGCTGCTGCACGGCTTGTTGGTGAATCTCATCCTGGATGCCGGAAAAATCCATGGGGATGTCTCCGCCGTAGGCGAAGCTCAAGGGCTCAATGACGTGAATAACGTGAAGTTGGGCGTCGTTGTTCTTGGCGATGGCCAGGGCTCTTTCGGCCACCATGTCCGAATCCTCACTGAGGTCCACGGCCATGAGTATCTTGGTGTAATTTGCCATAGCTATTCCCCATCCTATCGGGCTGTGTGCTGTTAGAACGATTGGCCGGAGCAGCCCACGGCGGCCCGGATTCGATCTTCGCTGTACCGAGAATGCTGCTAGCATCGCGGTGCGTGATAGCTTTATAGCACAGCGATCACGGCGCGAAATATCGAATACATCAATGCTTTGGAGGAAAGTCTGAGCTGGTTCATCGTCCTTGTCGTGGTACTTCTTGCCATCGCTCCGCTGCTTCATTTTTTGCCGAGTAAGCGACAGCGCCATCAGGCCCGTTTGCGAGAAGCAGCGGCCCTGGCGGGGCTCCATGTGGAATTTCGCGATCTACCTCTCGCGGAACCTCGCCTGGCGAGAATGCCCGCTGCCGAGCGACAGGTTTTGTACTACGGCTGTCGTTTCCGCTCCGGTAGGGGCGACCGTCCCGAGCGTTGCGCCTGGTTTCGTGAACACGATGAATGGCGCTCCTTACCGCCGCGCCGCGAGCCCCCGAAATGGCTTGGAGAGGCCCCCGCGACTGTCCTTGCGGTCGGCGTCAGCGGCAGCGGTTGTGGTATCTATTGGCGTGAGGAAGGGGACGAACATATGGTTGAGGAACTGGCAAAACAGCTTTTGCTTTGGCGGGATCAACTGGTCCCTTGAGAACAGCAATCTCTTGACCAAGCATCCTACCGTCTATATATATGCGCCCCTTCGGCCCCATGGCGGGGCCCGATTTTCTGAGCGCTGGGAGCAACCACTAGGAGCCCATGGGTAAATCACTCGTCATTGTCGAATCGCCCGCCAAAGCCCGAACGATCAACAAATATCTCGGTAAGGAATTTGTTGTGAAGTCTAGCGTTGGGCATATCCGCGACCTGCCCACAGCGGGCAGTGGGACCACGACCGATGCCAAGGAGCGCGCGGCCAAAGCGGCCAAGACGCGCAAGATGTCCGCCGAGGAGAAGGCCCGTCACAAGGCGGAGAAGGCCCGTGAGCAGTTGGTGCGCCGTATGGGCATAGATCCCGACAGCGGCTGGGAAGCCAACTACGAGATTCTTCCGGGCAAAGAAAAAGTGGTTTCCGAACTGCGCAAGCTGGCGGAAAACGCTGATACGGTCTATCTGGCCACGGACCTTGATCGCGAAGGGGAGGCCATCGCCTGGCACCTGCGCGAAGCTATCGGCGGTGAAGATGATCGCTACCAGCGGGTTGTGTTCAATGAAATCACCAAGAAGGCGATTCAGGAGGCCTTCGCCCAGCCATCGCGGATCGATCTAGCCCGGGTGAACGCCCAGCAGGCGCGACGGTTTCTAGATCGTGTAGTGGGTTATATGGTTTCGCCGCTCCTTTGGGCCAAGGTGGCAAGAGGGCTTTCCGCCGGCCGCGTCCAGTCCGTGGCCGTTCGCCTGATTGTTGAGCGAGAGCGTGAGATTCGTGCTTTTGTCCCCGAGGAATATTGGGAGATTCACGCGGATCTGGCTAATGGGGCGAAGGAGCAGGCACGCTTTGAGGTGCGACGGGCCTGCGGTGAAAAGTTTCGGCCTGGCAATGAAAGCGACGCCATGGCCGCCCGAGACGCCCTGGCTAAGGCCAGATACGCCGTTACGGAACGGGAAGACAAGCCGACCAAGGGCCGCCCACCGGCCCCGTACATCACGTCCACCCTGCAGCAGGCGGCGAGTACCCGGCTTGGATTCAGCGTTAAGAAAACCATGACCCTTGCCCAACGTCTGTATGAGGCGGGGTACATCACCTATATGCGAACGGACTCGACGAATCTGAGCGAGGAAGCGGTAGGGGCTTGTCGCGAGTACATCAAAAACAATTTCCCGGCGCGCTATCTCCCAGAAAATGCAGCTCGCTACAGTTCCAGCGATAACGCCCAGGAAGCTCACGAAGCCATTCGGCCCTCTGATGTAAATGTCACCCAGGCCCAGCTTAAGAATATGGAGCGGGACGCGGAACGGCTCTACGAATTGATTTGGCGTCAGTTCGTGGCTTGCCAGATGCCACCGGCCGAGTACACCTCTACCACCATTACCGTAACAGCGGGCGACTACGAACTCGCCGCTCGGGGTCGCATCGTGCGCTTTGATGGTTATACCCGGGTGCAACCACCCCAGGGACGGAAAGGGGACGATACGGTGCTGCCCGACCTGGCCAAGGGGGACGCGCTGGAACTCCTGGAGTTGCATCCCGCCCAGCACTTCACCACGCCGCCGCCGCGCTATGGTGAAGCAAAGCTGGTCAGTGAGCTTGAAAAGCGGGGGATTGGCCGCCCATCTACTTACGCGTCCATTATCTCTACGATCCAGGACCGGGGTTACGTGCGCCTGGAAAACCGCCGTTTTTATGCAGAAAAGATGGGTGAAATTGTCACCGACCGTCTGCAGTCCAGCTTTAGTGACCTGCTGGATTATGGCTTTACGGCGGGTATGGAAGAGCATCTGGATGAGGTGGCAGACGGTCAGCTCGACTGGCGAAAGCTGCTCGATGACTTCTACGGTGATTTCAAAGGGCGTCTCGAGAAGGCTGGCTTGCCCGAACCCGACGGCATGCAGT
>DIYG01000049.1 GCA_002428935.1 Halieaceae bacterium UBA6060 | reverse complement strand
CTTCGGCGTGGACCTGGTAGCTGACCCGGAGGCGAGCGAAGAGCTCGCCCGCGGAGTCTTCATCTTCGATGATTAGCACGGAGGCGCGAGGCTCTCGTTGCAGGTTCAGACCGTGCAGAGCGATATCGGAAAGCAGCACGTAAAGGCTGACTTCGTCAGCCGCGAAAGGCGCGTAGGACGCGAAGGGCGTGCCGTCCTCGGCCAGGGTAGCGAGCTGCAGGCTGCGGCGGCTGTGTATGAAGCTGCGAATCTCGTCGCCCAGGCGTTCTTGCATGGCGGTGTTTTTCATGGAAATGACTCCTTGATCTGGTGTTAGAGCGGAGGCAGCGCGCCCGTATCACGCAGCTGCTGAAAGAATTGGAGTTGTGATGGAAAGATTTCCCCCTGTTCATCGCGACCCAGAAAGACCTTGAACAGGCTGCGCCCGTCCTCGTCCTCAAAGACAAACGCATAGCTGGCTCGGCCGCGGTGGGCGCGATCCTGAAAGCGGATGCGCGCCATGGCTTCCAGGCGCAGGTGGCCCTCGAAACCTGGGCGGCTGCCCTGGAGGTTGTAAAAACCTTCGGCAACGCTGCCCTTGGGGAAAGGCCCCTTGAATTCAAAGACACAGCCGCCGTGGAGAATCACCGTGGTGGTGTCCCCCAGGGTGGGAAGGCGTTCCAGCAATGGAAGGGCGAGGTCACCGGGAAGCGATTCTCGCAACGGGGTTTCCCCTGCGTTGACACCGGGCGGATTAGCACTAGCAGTTGCGACACTCATGGCTGCGTTCCTCAAAAGCTGTACACAGCGGACAGAATCACTTCCCGACCCGGCTGTGGTAATTGATCCCAGGCGCGCTGATAGAAGCGATCACTGAGGTTGTTTACGTTCAGGTCCAGACGCAGGGCCGGGAAGGCCCGGGGGCTCCAGTTAGCATAGATGTCTGCGACGGTGTAGCCCTCAAAGCTGGCGTCGGTCAGCTCCGGTACGTCGGTACGGTTTTGATCTTCAGCGTGGGTTAGGCGCAATCCCGCCAGGAGGGCGCGATTGCTAAAGCCATAGCTCAGATCCGCGTTAAAGGTGTCGGCAGGAATATTGGTGAGGTCCTGACCCGTATTGTCGTCTTCGCCGCGGGTCTGTCCGTAGGCCACACGCAGGTTCAGACCACCGCGCTGATAGGTGGCCGCCAGTTCGCCGCCGCGGAGGGTTGCCTCTTCCACGTTGATCCATGTGGTGTTACCCGGGTCTGGGCGACCGCGAAAAGATGGCGGTGTGACGATCTGCTCAATGAAATCATCGACGCTGTTCTCAAACACGCTGGCTTCCAGCAGAACCCGGTCGTCGCCAAAGGGACCTGCCAGGTCGAAGCGGGCTAGGAGCTCTGTGTTGGCAGCGCGTTCGGCATCCAGGTCTGGATTGGGGGTGAAACTGTTGCAAAAGCCCGGAGCCAGGCAGAAATGGGCGCCGGTGGAATACAGTTCTTCGGCGCCGGGTGCGCGAAAGGCGCGGTCGTGACGCAGGGTCAGACTGGCCCAATCGTTGGGTGTGTAAACCAGGGCCGCCGAAGGCGAGGTCTGGCTGTCGCTACGCTCCTCTCCGAGGTTTTCCGCCTCGGTGCGGAAGTCATCGTAGCGGACACCGACATCCACGCGCCATTGTGCACTTAAGGGTATACGCGCCTGGGTGTACAGGCTCCAGACATCGCTCGTGGCCTCGGGAGGCTGGGGGCGGTCAAGACCGCTGCGATCAGCGCTGAAGGATTCGCGATACGCGTCGATGCCATAGAGCACCGCGATGTCCCCAAAGCGGCTCGTGTTGTTGATGTTCAAGCCTACGGTGTCTAGCTCTGTGGTATCGGGTCGCCCGTCGCTGACACGCACTTCGTCCATCTCAACGCGATTTACGTAGGCCAAGACCTGGCTATCGAACCAATCGCTGTCGGGCGCATAGCGGTACTCGACCGATGCGTTTTGTGTTTCCTGCTCCCGTTCGATGAGAAAGTTGCTGGTGCCGTTCAGCTCCGCCTCGCCGTTGGAGGGTACAGAGCCATCGAAGAGGGCGGCGCGATAGATAAACTCGACGCTGTGCGCCTCGCCGATGTTCTGGTGGTACTTGGCGAGCAAACCCTGAGTCTCGTTCGCAGAGCCCTCGAGGTCTTCGCCATTGCCCAATTCGATGTCGTCGCTGTCGCGGTAGTAACCTGAGAGCAGCCAGTCAGCGCTGTCCGTGCGCCCCAGGAGGGCAGCGGTGGTGGTGTGTTGTTGATTGTTGCTGTTGTAGCCGGTCTTGATAAAGCCGCCCAGGGAATCGTCCGCTGCGAGCTTGTCATCGGCGCGGATGGTTCTTTGGGCGACAACACCACCCAGGGCCCCCGATCCCCACAAGCTGGATACGGGGCCGCGCACCGCTTCCACAGAGGCAAGGAGTTCGGGATCGAGGAAATAGCTGGGGCGATGGCCGGATTCAAAGCTTTGGCGGGCGCCATCAACGGTTTGTAGGACCTTGTTGCCCGTCAGACCGCGGATATTCACCCCTTGATTGGCCGCCCGGGGACCTCCCGCTACGGTGATGTTGGGTTCGTAGAGCAAAGTTTGGGCAACGGACTGCGGTTGCATGCTTTCGATATTCAGACGGTCGATCACGGCCATGCTGCGAGCGGAATCTCGCAGGGTGGTGTCCAGTCGGGTGGCGGTGACAACTATGGTTTCCAGTTTATTTGTGGTGTTGTCTGGCCCTTCGTTGCTTTGGGCGTGCGCAGCCATGGAGTGCGTGGTGAGAGCCAGAAGTCCGGCGGCGCAGGCAAGATAACCGACGGCCAGAGCCAGGGCCGAGGGTTGCGAAGGGGCTGTCTTGTCGATGCAGGGAGGGTTGTGGGGGCGCGTCGAAGTCATGGGGATTCCTAAGAAATTGAGAAGGTCAGGAAAAACGTCGGGAATGAGTTGATGCCCCTACGCTAGACATATTTTTAATAAATGTAAATAAAAATGATTCGCATTGACATTGCGTTTCATCAAAGCCATCCTTGGCCAGTACCTGTTGTAAATCCGCTAAAGGGTCGTCATGTCAGTCTCAATACCTGTATTCCGAGCTTGCCTTCGAGTGCTTCAACGAGCTTGTCTAAGCGTGTTTTTGGCTGCGGCAGCGATTTCCGGGACGAGCCTTGTGAGCGCGCAGGATCGGGTGATCAGCACCGACGCTTCCCTCACGGCCATCATCGCGGCGCTGGGTCGATCTGAGGTGCTGGTGGGTATTGATGTGACCAGTGCAGTCCCGGATGGGATGCCGTCGGTCCCTCGGGTGGGCTATCACCGGGCCCTTGCTGCTGAAGGCCTGCTATCCCTCAATCCCGACACCGTGCTCGCCTCAGAGCACGCGGGGCCCGAACCCACCCTGGACGCCCTGCGAAAAGCGGGGGTGACCGTACGCATCCTGCCGGCAGCGCTTACCGTTGAGGTGCTTCAGGACAACGTGCGCTCCGTGGGAGCCGTTTTGAACGCTCAGCAGGAAGCACAAACCCTGGCGGCCGCTCTTGGCGAGAGGGAGTTGGGACTACAAAGCAGGGCGCTGGATGGCGTTACGGCGCTGTTGCTTCGTGAGGGTGACGGCGGTTTGCGAGCGGCGGGTCGCGAAACGGCTGGCGGTGCTCTATTGCAGCTCCTCGGAGCGATGAACCTGGCCGATCACCCCGGCTACCGCGCCTATTCCGAAGAGGCATTGCTCGCTCTGGAACCCGCTTTGATCGTCGTGGCCCTGGATCAGGGAGAGCGTCTGGAGGACTGGCTAGCTCGCTATCCCTTGCTGCGCTACGCCCCGGCGGTGCAGAGCGATCAGTTGGTTCGGGTAGAAGGAGCTGCCCTCGTCGGTGGCATGAGCATGGCCGCAGTCAGCGCGGCGGAGAACCTGCTTCAACAGCTAGCGCAGGATTCGGCACGGGCTCCTCAAGACGGCCCGCTGGCTCCGTAAACAGAGAGTTCAGAGGGGACTAGCGAGGAATTCCAGGGGTATGAGCAGTTTTTCCGCGCCCAGTCGGCGCCTACCTTTTCCGGCCGTCGTCCTAGGTCTCGCAGGTCTGTTGAGCGCGACGATCTTTGTGTCTTTGACACGCGGCGCCATGGATCTACCGACGGTGCCCAGTCTCCTTGCCCTGGGTGACATGATGTTTGACCAGCAATGGAGTGACCTGGCGGATTATCAGCGAGCGGTGGTTGTGGAGCTTCGTCTGCCTCGGACCCTGCTGGCGATCGTTGTCGGAGCTCTACTGGCTCAGGCGGGTGCCGTTATGCAGGGGCTGTTCCGCAATCCCCTGGCGGACCCTGGGATCATTGGTGTGTCTGCGGGCGCTGCGGCGGGTGCGGTACTGGCGATTTTCTTCCTACCCGCTACGGCGCCCTGGTGGGTGCAACCCCTGGCTGCCTTTGGTGGTGGTTTCGGCACCAGCTTGCTCGTATACGCCCTGGCTCGCGGGTCCCTGGGTACGTCTGTGTTGG
>DIYG01000171.1 GCA_002428935.1 Halieaceae bacterium UBA6060 | reverse complement strand
AGGCTCGCCGTAAACGGCTCTGTGAAGTCGATGTGTTGGAGGACCCCGTTGCTGCCGTCATCAAAGCTGTGCTCCCTGCCCCAGCTATAGTCGATGAGTTGATCGGGGATGACCAGGCGCCCGGGGCGCATCTGAGGATTGATCGCGCCCACGGCGTTGGCCGCAATAACTGCATCGGCGCCTAATTCACGAAGCGCCCAAATGTTGGCCCGATAATTCACTAGATGAGGCGGTACGGCCTGGCCCTCGCCACCGTGGCGGTGGAGAAACAGCAGGGTTTCGTCGCCCAAGGAACCCTCCTGGATGGCCATGGACGGCTGACCATAAGGGGTATCCACCGCATGCTCACGCAGCAAAGACAGGCCGGGAAGAGACTGCAAGCCGGTGCCCCCGATAAACGCCAGACTCATGGGATCGGCTCCTCGGGCGATTCGATTTGCAGCGTTCGCGTTGGAAAAGCGATATCGGCTCCGTGTTCATGAACGATCGCTAGCAGCCGCAGGAGTACTTCTTGCTTCACGCCATGGAACTCAACCCAGTTCGTGGTTTTGGTCAGGCAGTAGATGAAACAGTCCAGGGAGGATGCGCCAAAGGCTTCAAAGTTCACAATAATTGTCTGGCTCTGGTCGATGGCTTCATGGCCCTCGAGCATCTGCCGAATGTCCGCCAACACCGGGGCCAATACCCGGCTGTCGCTGTAGCGCAATCCGAACTTTTCGTAGATGCGCCGATTGAGCATCCGCGAGGGATTCTCGATGGTGATCTGGGCAAATACAGAATTGGGCACGTACAGAGGGCGTTTATCGAAGGTGCGGATGCGGGTCACCCGCCAACCGATATCCTCCACGGTACCCTCGATGCTGCGATCCGGTGAGCGCACCCAGTCGCCAATGGTAAAGGGGCGGTCCATGAATACCGCCAGTCCCCCAAAGAAATTGGACAACAAGTCCTTGGCGGCGAAGCCTACGGCGATACCGCCGATACCGCCAAAGGCGAGGAGCCCGGACACCGATACGCCAAGGGTCTGGAGCACCATGAGCACGGCCACGGTCCAGAGGGCAACGCGCAGCAAACGGGCCGTGGATCGCACCGTGGCCTTGTCTACGGAACTCCCTTCGGCCAGTCGCCCCGCCACAATCTGTTCCTCTCCGGCGGCTATCAGGCGATGGAGAAACCAGGGCACCAACAGCACCAGCACGCCTTGAATGGCTTCCAGGCCCACGTTACGCAGAGGAGCCATGGAGGGCAGCAGCGCCAGCAGCATGGCAAGCATGAGCAACCACCAGGCGCACTTGGCCGGTGGCGCTAGGGACCGAACGATCACGTCGTCCCACTCCTGCTCCGTGCTCTGGGCTGCCCGATCAAGATGATGCAAGACAACCACCACGAAGAGATGTCCTGCCGCCGTTATGGCCAGGAGCCCACCGATGGCCACCCATTCCCAGGGAACCTCAAGGCGGTCGGCAACTTCGGCAAAGGCAATGGCGAGACGAGACTGGATATCCATGGAGATGTTTAGACTATTTCGATCTTTCAGCGCAGGAGTTTGGCAGAGACAAAGTATATCAGTCCGAACCACAGTTCAGATGGCTTGTCAGCCTCGCACCACAAGTCCTTGAATCCTTAAGAGGATGCCATTGGCCGCCGCGTCAACGACCGAAAAAACCTTCCAATGAACACCTGAATCCTAGCTGGAAACTGCAAAAACAGCTGTTACGTTTAGGAAGTCGAAAGGAGAAAACCCATGAGTCACTATCTCCCCAACATCGGTCAGTGGTTTCAGGACCTGAGCAATCGTCAGCTGTTTGAGGTCGTCGCCCTGGACCGGGATAGCGGAACCATCCAAATCCAGTATGTAGATGGCGAAATTACCGATATGGAGGTGGAAAACTGGGGAGACCTGCTCCTCACACCGGCCGCAGAGCCGGAAGACTGGCGTACGGCTTTTGAACTCGATGAGGAGTTTTCCGGGGATCCCGACGCGGCCCTACACCCCACCCAGTGGGCCAGCCCCCTATCTCGCATAGAACCCGATACGGTCCTTGGCATCGAAGACTTGTGAGGGGCTAGCTTCGCCTTCGCTACACTGTATATAATTCCAGGCACTGTACATAATTACAGGTGCCGTCATGCTCAAGCTTACCGCCCGCCAGGAAGAAGTCCTCGCCGTCATTCGTTCCCATATCGACGCCACGGGCCTGCCTCCCACCCGAGCGGACATCGCTCGGGAGCTAGGCTTCAAATCAGCCAATGCGGCGGAAGAACACCTCAAAGCCCTCGCCCGTAAAGGCGCTATAGAAATCATTCCGGGCGCTTCCCGGGGAATTCGTCTACCCGAGGACAACGGGCTGCCGATTATCGGGCGTGTCGCCGCCGGAGAGCCCGTTCTCGCAGAAGAACACGTCGAAGACCACTGTGCGGTGGATCCAACCCTCTTCCATCCCCCCGCCGATTACCTGCTTCGGGTGCAGGGGGACAGCATGATCAAGGTGGGAATTCACGACGGAGACCTCCTCGCCGTGCACAGCACCCCCGTGGCCGAGAATGGCGACATCATTGTCGCGCGCATCGAAGACGAAGTCACCGTCAAGCGTTTGCAAAAGGGCCTGGGCAAAGGGTCGAAAAAAGATCGGGACCAGCGCTATCTACAGCTGCTTCCAGAAAATGATGCTTTGGAGCCAATTACCGTAGATTTAGCCGAGCAGAGCTTTGCTATAGAAGGATTGAGCGTTGGAGTGATCCGTCGTTCTCTCTAGGCGCAAATAACGGACCCTGGAAGCTCGCCATAGACAGGCCTCAAAACCCTCGCTGATAACTCGCGCCTGACTCGAGGTTGCCTGGCGGGTACAGGCAATAGCCGCTTACAGGCAATACCCTCAGCCATTCATTAGAAAGCGTCCAGATCAGTCTGGGCTTAATGAATTACCCGTGGGGCGCTTTGTGTGGGCTCCGTTTCAACTTCAATCTCAGCCTGCTCAGCCACCATGGCGGCCGCCTGTATGCCGGCCTGAATCATGGCTTTTGCCACTTCCAGGCTCTGGTCCAGAATATACATGCGAGATTCTTCGGAGAAGCGGATCGTAACGAGGGGCTCGCCATCGGAGCCTCCGTCTTCATCCGCACGCTGTAACACAATTTCGCCATCACCGAGATCGACGATCTCGAGTAAGGATGTAGGCACGCAGTGTCCTCTATATGAGACTTGCCAGGGCATGGTAGCAGTGCAGGTCCCGGGCGAACAAGTCGCCTCAATACTCGCTCAGGGAGTCATCCATACGATTCATGATGGCCTGCAACTGTTCCGTCCAGCGGACAAACACCGCCCGTCCGTGAGCCTGTCGATCACTACCGAGAAGACCAACGGAGGAAGACACCCGATGTTCCCCAGCATCCTCTTGCAACAGCTCCGCCAACCAACCATCGCGCTCCAGAAGGGAAAATTCCTGCAGTTCCGGAGCACGAGCTCGGCCCTGGGCGGGTGATGGTAAGGCGTCACAGCTCATGGGCAGCTCAGAAGCCGGTGCATCGTCCACCCCGGCAACGGCCAAGAGAAACCAACCGTAAGTGTCTTTTAACGCCTGGCGAACCGCTGGGCGATAGGCCTCGTCAACCGCGGGCGCGGGAAACTGCTGCCCATCAACCGCCAGCTCCCAGCCCCGAAGAAGAATTTTCGCTCGATAAAGGGCCTGGTTAGCCTTGCTCCGGGAACCCGCCATTCCTTAGGCGGATTTCTTTTTCCGCGGTGCCTTTTTCGCTGTCGGCTTTTCCTCTCGCCAACGGCCACCGTCGTAAAAGGCTTTCCACCCCGTGGCCTTGCCGTCTTTCTCCGTCATGACGTACTGCTCTTTGGTCTTACGGCTGTAGCGAACCTGAGTGGGGTTACCGTCTTCATCCTCCTGGGGAGCGGCGAACAAAAAAGCGTACTTCGGATCGATTTCTTCCCGGTGAGGAATCAGCTCCCGTACCAGCGGTGCGCGGGTTTCACGATGCTTGGGAAACTGGCTCGCGGCCAGAAACATTCCCGCGGCCCCATCGCGAAGCACATAGTGGTCTTCGACCTTTTCGCAGGCAAGTTCCGGCATGGGTACGGGGTCCATCTTCGGCGGCGCCGGTTCTCCATTGCGCAGAAGCTTACGAGTGTTCTTGCACTCGCTGTTCGTGCAACCGAAATACTTGCCAAAACGGCCGCTTTTCAGCTGCATTTCGCTGCCGCACTTGTCGCATTCAAGGGTCGGCCCGTCGTAACCCTTGATCTTGAACTTGCCCTTTTCTACCTCAAAGCCCGGACAATCCGGATTGTTGCCGCAGACATGGAGCTTGCGCTCCTCATCAATGAGGTAACTATCCATAGCCGAGCTACATAGGGGACAGCGATGCTTGTTCCGTAGCAATCGAGACTCGGCCTCATCGTCCGCGTCTTCTCGAATGGCTTCATCCCCGGGAACCAGGTTTATGGTCTCTTTGCAGCGCTCCTTGGGCGGTAGCGCGTAGCCCGAACAGCCCAGGAATACACCGGTGCTCGCGGTACGAATCTGCATGGGGCGACCACAGGCTTTGCAGGGGATGTCTGTCATGGTCGGGGCGTTGGACTGCATGCCGTCGGGTTCGGGCAAGCCAGCCTTCTCGAGACGCCCTTTGAAATCACCGTAGAAGTCATCGAGCAGCTTTCGCCAGTCGAGCTGACCGTCT
>DIYG01000105.1 GCA_002428935.1 Halieaceae bacterium UBA6060 | reverse complement strand
GCTAGCCGGCGCAATACCCCAAATTCGCGGCGGCTCTGCTCGCGAAGGCGGAGCATGTCATCTATCTCCCGGTTGATGCGCCGGGCGACGGTGGCTTTCCAGGCTTTCAGTTGTTTCTGGGTCGCGGGTTTCGCGCTGGGCCTGGGCAGTACCAGGGGTTCACCGAAACTTAAGAAGCTCGCCTGGGGCCGAGGAATTACGCTGCCAAAGGCTCCCCGCAGGAGCGGTGGCACCGCGTCATCGCGCATGTCCGCAGACCACAGTCCCAACTGCTCGAGCAGCTTGATGACCTGCTCGCTGTCCAGTAAATACTCGTAGAATTCGTCCGGCCCCACCAGCCCAAAGGGAACGATGGTGTAGCCCGCTTCCGCGGCCAAACGAACAAATCCCAGACGCTCTTTCCACTGCAGTTTGTAGCGTTCGCGGCTCGGCTTAACGGCTTCGTGGGCGCCTCCGGGGAATACGAGGATGTCCTGATCGTGGGCCATGAGGGCGCGAGCAACCTCGGGATGACCCATGGTTGCGCCTCGACGTAGGAGGGCGCGGGCGATGCGCGGATCACTAAACAGGAATTTGTCGCCCATGGGGCGGAGGAAGCGGCCCAACTCTTCAAGGAGCACCGGCAGAATGACCAAACCGTCCAGGCCAAACAAGGCGTGATTGCCAATGAACAGACAGGGGCGATCAGGTAGGCGCTCCGTGTTGAACAGGCGGGGACGAAACCACAGTTTGGCCATCCGATAGACCAGGGCCTGCTCGATGCCCGCAGGAGGTCTGACGGCCAGGGCGCGATTGATGTGCTCGCGCAAGACCTCTTCGTCCTCCAAAGGCGCGTTGCTCTGGGTTAGCAGGTCCGTTAGGGGCATGGGAGTTCCGAGGGAGAAAACCGAAATTATACCCCTTGGGAGCGGGCCATCGTGTCACGCCGTCGTCGAGCACGTATACTCCGCCCGCCTTATTCTCACCTTTCCTTAACGGAGCTTCTCTCGATGACAACAACTTCCCGGCAAATTCGCTCTCTGGTCAGCGACGATGGAAAACTGCGACTCTCCCTGGAATCCACGGAGATCCCCGACCCCGCAGCCCATGAGGTATTGGTGCGCGTGGAAGCGGCGCCCATCAACCCTTCGGACCTGGGTTTGTTGTTTGGTTATGCCGATATGACGACGGCACGTTTCTCAGGTACTGCGGAGGCTCCCGTGGTGGAGGCGGACGTTCCCGCGAGTGGCATGCAAATGATGGCTGCACGGGTAGGTGAGTCTATGGCCGTGGGGAATGAAGGTGCCGGTGTGGTCGTTGCCGCGGGTGCTTCCGACGAGGCCCAGGCGCTGCTAGGTAAGACCGTTGGTCTGTTCGGTGGTGAACTCTACAGCGAGTATCGCTGTGTGCCGGCGGCCATGTGTCTGCCCCTTAAGGAAGGAGCCACAGCGGAGCAGGGGGCCTCTTGCTTTGTCAATCCCATGACCGCTCTAGGGATGACCGAAACCATGCGTATGGAAGGCCACAAAGCCCTGGTTCATACGGCGGCGGCGTCTAATCTAGGTCAAATGCTCAATCGTATCTGCCTGGCGGACGGTATTGGCCTGGTCAACATCGTGCGTAAACCCGAGCAGGAAGCCCTTTTGCGCGACATGGGTGCCCAACACGTCGTGAATTCCGAGGCTGATAGCTTCGCCGATGATCTCGTGGCCGCCCTTCGCGCTACCGGTGCAACCCTGGCCTTCGACGCCATTGGCGGTGGACGCTTGAGCAGTACTATTCTTTGGGCCATGGAACAGGTGGCGGTCAGCGAGATGTCCGAATACAGCCGCTACGGTTCCACAACGCACAAACAGATCTACATCTACGGTTCTCTGGATTTTGCGCCGACCACGCTCCAGAGAAACTTTGGTTTTGCCTGGAGCATCGGCGCATGGCTGCTGCCCAACTTCCTGGCTCGCGCAGGCGGTGAGGTCATGGGGCGTATGCGTCAGCGTGTTGCCGAGGAAATCGATACCACCTTTGCCAGCCATTACAGCGCGCGCATCGGTCTGGCGGAGGCGCTTACGGCGGAGGCCATAGCCGTCTATGGCCGTCAGGCCACCGGAGAAAAGTATCTGATCCAACCGCAGCAGTAAGCCCGAGGTCCTCGATCATCAGGGTGATGATCGAGGGCCGTTATTCCTAGCGTTTGCGAAACGGGATTTGGCAATAGCTGATACCGTCTCGGGGTGCGCTGCGCTGTTGCTCCAAATACAAGCGCAGGGAGTGCATAGACAGTTCGGCGTTGGCCGTAGGGCCGATGTATACGTGATTGAGGGAAACCCCTCTTTGCTTTTCCGGCGCCAGGGCGAAAGCGTAGTAGGGCACCAGCATGGAAGACCCTTCCCGTACATGGAGCGCAGGATGGTGTGGATCGCTAATGATCGGCGACACAATCCGCCATTCTTGCTCCTCCTCGAAGGCGGGATGCTTCAACACCGCGGCGATGCGCAGTAAGTCTTCTTCAATATTCTGAAAGATCCGCGGGGCTTCCTGAGCAGCTCGACTGGGATTGCCGAGCTCTTGAGCCAGCGCTTCAACGCCGTCGATCACCTGCTCGATGAGAGCGGCCTGTCGATCCGGTTGATAGATGCAACGACCGATGGAAAAACCCTGGGCGCTGGCCTGACGACAGATGCTCTCGGGATCAAAACCCAGGCTGACGCCCTTGCCATGAACACTGTATCCGCGCCATTGGCTGAGGAGATTGCCGTTGGCGCGAAAGGATGCGCCGAAGAGCATGGGTCCGCTGACGATGCGTTTGCTTAACCAATCGAGGAAGGCGTTGAGCAGTTCCGGGTGATCCACGCCACTCAGTATTCGTCGAGTAACCTGCTTGTTGAGGAGGTCCAGGGTGTGACGGAGCTCCGCAGAGTCGTTCATAAAACGAATGTCACTGGAGCGAAGTTCGCGACTACCGACGATGCCCTGGAGTCCAGCTAGGGACGTGTAGTGGTAAAGAGTCTCTTCCGGCTGGCGGGTAAAGAGGGTTCGGGTTATGGCTTCAATCATGGTGCGCAAGTATGCGCGGCTGATCCCCGAAGGGGTAGAGGGAGGTCAGCTTCCGGCCGCTGCGATGCGTGATTGCTCCGCGTCCACGTAGTTGAGCCACTGGCTTGCGTACTTTTCCGTGTAGTCAAAATCCGCTGCTTTCTGGAATTGACGCCGCGCCTCCCGGAAGCGCTTTTGCCGTACTTCTGCCATGCCCCGTAAAAGCCAGGCATGACCCTCCTGTCGGAGACCACCCTTCTCCAGGGCGAGGCGGGCCGCATCCTCCGCGGAGCCCCAGGCGTAAGCATCCATATGTAGCCGGGCAAGACGCAAATAGAGTTCACCGCTCTCGGAAAGCGCTGCGGCCTCGGCCAGGGGCTCTATCGCCAGTTCCGTTTCCGCACTCATATACCAGGCCTGGGACAACAGCTCGAGGTTGCTGACGTTGCTTTCCAGACGGCCTTTTTCGAGTTCCGCAGCCAGGAGCGTAGCCGCCTCGTAGGGGAGCTCCGCACCGAGATACAAATTGACGATCATCTTGAGGTGGGTGGGTTGCTGGAGACGGTCGTCGTCCAGGAGTGATTCCACCAGGGTGAGCTGCCGTTCCGTTTCCCCGAGCTGGCCGTGGAGGGCGGCCAGGTTCATCAAATACTGTTCTCGAGGATACAGAATCGTCATGGTCTCGATGACGCTGCGCATTTTTTCGTAGTCATCGAGTTCGTAGTACACCGAGGAGAGCATGGATAACCAGTTTTCTCGCGGTGTTTCACCCTCGGCCTTCTTCGCCTCGATGGCGGCGAGGATGGGCACCAGGGCCTCCTCGTGGCGCTCCTGACCAATGAGGGCAGCGGCGAGAAGGACCTTATTGCTGGGAATATCCTGGTCTTCAAGGGTTGTGAGCGTGCGAAGGTGGTGTTCGGCCTTGACGTAGTCTTCGGCAACAAGATTCACCTGGCCGAGGGTGAGGTGGAGGGTGATGAGCATGGAATCTGGCAGCTCTTCCAGGGCCAGGGCTTCCTCGTAGGCGGCGATGGCCTGATTTAGATCGTCTTCCTGGTACCAGGTATAGCCCTTGATGTTGAGCAGATGAGCCCGCTCATAATCCGAGAGCCTGCGCGCCAGGGCGTCGTCGATGCCTTCGCGCGCTTCGCCGTAGGCCTCGACGTCAATTCGCTCTTGAACTTCAGCAATGATCTTGAAAACCCGCTCGCTCATGCCGACCACGCGGTGTTGCCCCCAGGTCAGGGTAGACGTGCACAGAATTAGCAGCAGGAGTAGTGCTTTTCGCAGCGAGAAATAACTGTTCACTGGGTTTGTCCGTTGTTTTGCCGTTGCTCATAGAAGAAGCGGTTGTAGACGCCAATGACTTCAACGGGCTGGCCGTCGATGACCCTGGGTTTGTACTTGAAACGGTAAGCAGCTTCGATGGAGGGTCGTTCAAAGATGCTGTTTTCACAGGCCCCGGGAACTAACTCGACATCCTTGACGGTGCCGCTGGTGGTCACGTTGTAGACCACCAGGCAGGTGCCGGTGATACCTCGCTCTGCAGCCCGGCGGGGGTAGACCGGGGCGACCTTCACGATAGGTAGATATTCCCCGTCGCCCGTACCCAAACCAATCCCTCGGCCCACATCTAGATCCGTCGCCATGGGTGCTGGCGCGGAAACCGCCAGCGTATTACCCGCAGAACTATTCTGTTGGGCTGTGGGTGGTGCCTCGGGTACTTCGTTGACTTCGGGGCGTTCCGGTTTGCGGTCTTTTCGCTCTACGGATTCATTGCGCTTGAGGCGAACGAAATCCAACATCTGCACCCGGTCCGTGTTGGACAGGCGCATCTGCGATGAGTGGGTGAGGAAATACATAAACCACGCCAGGGAGAGAGCGACCGCAAAGGCGATCACAAAACCCCATAGAGAACGCGCCCAAGTCATTGTCTCGCCTCAGTTCGCCGCCAGGGCGATGTCGTACACACCGGCGCGCCGTGATGCATCCATCACCCGCACCAGGGTGTCGTTGCGAGACTCCCGATCCGCCTGGATTACCACGGTGCCTTTGGGGTTCTCCGCGTGAAGACGCTCGATAATGGAACGCACGGAGCGGATATCCACCTGACGTCGATTTATCCAGACCTGATCCTGGGCATCGATGGCCACCAGAATGCTGGCTTTCTCCTGAACGACGGCAGTTGCGGCCTCGGGTTTATCCACATCGATACCCGCTTCCTTGATAAAGGTTGCGGTGACGATGAAGAAGATCAGCATGATAAACACCACGTCGAGCATGGGGGTGATGTCGACGCTGCTTTCATCGGTGTCCGTGTTTATATCGGCGAGAAAATTACGCATGGGATTTCTCAAGCTGGGGAAAATGTGAAGGCAGTTTTTCTCGGGCCGCCAAGGCCTGGCGCTCGCTCAGGGTGGCTCCCAAGAGGCCGACGATGGCGACAACCATGCCCGCCAGGGTGGATACGGTTGCCTTCGAGACTCCGGCCGCCATGGAGCGGGGGTTGTTGGACCCGGTTGCCGCCAGGGCGTCAAAGACTTCCAGCATGCCGATGACCGTACCGAGGAGTCCCAGCAGAGGGCAGACCTTTATGAGCGTACCGATCAGGGAGAAATGCTGGGTCAGGTGACTGGCTATGCGCCCGGTAAGCTCATTGCGGTATTGCTCGGCAAACCAGGAGCGGTGATCGGGGCGTGACGCCCAGGCGCTTTTCGCTTCCCGGAGCTCTCTGGGGTAGTCGCGAAACAAATAGTGAAGGCGTTCGAAAAGCAACCACCACATGAGAAAGGCGATGATGAGGATGAGCCCAAGAATCGGCCCTCCCAGTTCCAGCAGGTCTCCCAACCAGGGAGCGAAGCGATCAATAAGCGCGCTCACGCCGCCTCCGACGTGGGAGCAAAGCCCGTAGGCCCACCTCTTGATTCAGCCCGCTCGGCGACGAGGGCTACGGCGCGCTGCTGCAGTAACTCCGTGATACCGCGAGCGCGGCCCTGCACGAGGTTATGAAGCAGGAGTACGGGGATGGCCACGCAGAGACCCAATACGGTGGTAATGAGCGCCTGGGAGATACCACCCGCCATTAGTCGAGGGTCTCCGGCACCGAAGAGGGTGATAGCCTGGAATGTAACGATCATTCCCGTCACCGTGCCCAGGAGTCCCATCAGGGGGGCGACGGCGGCGATGATTTTCAGCATGGGCAGGTGACGATTGATCCGGGGAACTTCGTTGAGGACAGCTTCTCCCAGACGCAGCTCCAGAGTTTCCACATCGAGGTTTTCATCTTCCCGAGCGGCCCAAACAATACGCCCCACGGCGTTGTCATCGCGAATATCGCCCATGTTTTTCAGCTGACGACGGATGACGAGACTCTCTCGGTACAACACGAACAGGCGCCACAGAGCTAGCAATACACCGGCGACACCCAGGGTGATGATGGTGTAGCCGATGGGGCCACCCTGAGCTACCCGCTCCCTGAGGTCCGGGGCCTGGGTGAGGATTTCCAATAGTTGCCCTCGCACGGGATCCACGGCAAAGGGAAGGGTGCCCGAGGCACCACTCGCCAGGCCTTTGGGACCACCCAGGTAACGCCCCGCGGGCTGGCGAGAGAACTCCACCAGGCGCTGGGTTTCGGGAATGAACTGTAAGTACTGACCGTTCGCCACGGCGTTGAAGAGGCCGATACGAGTTACCGGCTGATCTTCTTCGATGCCCTCTCTGCTTACCACGGGCCGCGATGTGGATACGACGCGCCCGGACTCGGTCATCTCTCGCTGTAGCTCGAACCACAAACGCTCGATCTCGGCGATTTCCGGCAGGCGGTTTGCCTGACCCATGCGGCCGGCGAAGTCGATGAGGAATTCACTCCGCCCCGGATGTTCCAATTCGGTGAGGGATACGTGGAATTGGGCCTGGGCATCGCTGGCAACCTGCTGCAACACACCAAAGAGCTCTTTCAGGGAGCCCATGCGTTGCTGTAGACGCTCCTCCAGCTCTCCGATGAGGAGATCGTTTTCCTCGTAGTCGGTTTCCATGGAGGCACTCTGGGCTTCGAGAGACTCGCGGCGTTGGCGTATCTGAGCGAGCAGTTCGGTCTGCTGGGCCCGATCTTCGGCAAAGCGTTGCAAACGCTCCTGGTTAGCCTCCTGATCCAGGCTCCGGCCAACACGAACCGCCTCGAGAAGACCCTGAAGGGTCATGGCGCCATCGCTGGCGGCGGGGTCCTGAGCCTGCAGGCTCAAGGGCAAAAGTAAAGCCGCGGCGGCGACCCAAGAACGAGCACAACGGATCATTACAGCGCCTCCACGAGGTTTGTGTTCAGGGGAATGGTCAACAGTTCTGGGGCAATTTCCTGACGAGCCACCTTCAGACCCTGTTCCACCAGACGTCGGTAGGGAGAGTTGGGCAGAGACTGCCAGGCGCTGCCATCCCAGAAACCGAGTCGTTCATCGCCGACGGTTCGATAGATCAGGGCTACCCGTCCCACCCGCAGGAAGTCCGCATCGAAACTTGCTCCCCCAAGAGCCAGCTTGTCTCGGTACGCTTCGATGGTGCGACCGTAGTCACTTTCGATCTGGAAGGCCTCAAAGACCCGTCGAGCCTTCTCGGCGACGGTTACATCGGAACGGGAAAGGAGTGTCCGCAAATCGCCGATACGGGTTTGCCGTTCCTGCGCGAGAAAGGGTACATCCAGGGCAACAAACTGCTCCAGACCGTCGATCATGCGAGAGAGGAGGGGAAGGATCTGTCGTTCGATCACCGCAACGTCGGTGATCGAGGTTTGCAGGATGGATATCTCTTCCTTCTGGGCATCGAGCTGATCACCGAGCATGTCGATGTAGACTTCTAGCCCCTCTACGATTTTGAGTTCAGCGCGGTAATCATCAAGGAGGCGTCGTGTTTCCTCATTGAGTTCGTCAACTTCGCCCTGGGCGACGCGCCGCTCTTCATTTCGCACCATACCTTCTTGTTCGATACGATCCAGAGCCTGGGAGTTCTGCGCGGCGGAAGACTCTTCGACACCGCCTTCTTCCTGACCCACCACGGGAGCGACGAGCATCCCGGTAACGGCCACGCTGGCCAACAGACGCGGCCACAGCCGATCGTTACTACGAATCTGATGAAAACCCATGGGTGTAAGTCCCTCCGTTACCCGTATGCACAGCTAACGCTCAATTCATGACCAATATGTTTCAGTATGAAAGCTTGGTGGCTAACAACACGGGTTTTCTGACTCTGTCTTGACCTGCATCAACGGACTCAGGCCCCGATAGGGTCTGTCACAGCTCTGACATCCCACTGTCATGAAACCACCCCAGACTCGGCACTTCGCTTTAAGCAGGACACAGCGCCCATGGCGTCGGAGGTACCCCTGGACCGGCCGCCAACGGTCCTAGACGAACGTTCACCCTCGCCCCTGATCTGGCTCGCCGTATTTGGGCTGGTCTACCTGTTACTGATTGGGGTGGCG
>DIYG01000168.1:2280-2539 GCA_002428935.1 Halieaceae bacterium UBA6060 | reverse complement strand
GTTGGGCTATGTGCCTAATGTAGGGGCTCGTGGCGTTCTTTCAAGGCGTAGGGCTCGTTTCGGGCCCATGGGTTTATCGTGGGGACATACAGTCCGGGCCATCCCCAGAGTGGTTGGAGCTTGCGCCTGGGTGCCCACTGACACCAGGGCCCTCTAGGCGGGAGCCGTTAACGAAGGGTCTGCGGGTTCTTCCTTGCTGAGGTCTGTTTCGCCCTCCATTTCTTCGGTGCCATCATCTTCCGCTGCTTCCGCTGCTTCC
>DIYG01000168.1:0-2217 GCA_002428935.1 Halieaceae bacterium UBA6060 | reverse complement strand
CCGCTGCTTCCGCTGCTTCCGCTGCTGCTTTCTCTGCCTGGGTTGGGGTCTTGTGCTCGCTGACGGTTACCTGGGGCTCACCCCGCTCGCCCAGTTCGCAGCTGGTCACCTCGCCGCGTAAGTCGATGTCCCGGGCACTGAGCTCCACGAGTTGATTGACGGCTTCATCCTGATGCTTGAGTTTGAGAATGCGTTGGGGTTCTCGACCGTCGACCCATTCGCCGGCACGGGCCCAAAACTGCCCCCGTTGATTACGGATGATGAATACAGCGTCACTCATGGTGGAAGGATTCCTCTAGGGTGTGGTTTGCTTGAGCCTGGGGCCTAGTCCTGCAGAAGCAGATCTTTGGCCTGGTTGATTTTTGCCGCCAGATAATCGGATCCGCCGCGGTCGGGGTGCAGCTTTTGTATGAGCTTGCGGTGGGCCTCGATAATCGCCTCGCGATCGGCGTCATCCCCAAGACCGAGGATTTCCAGAGCCTCACTGCGGTTCATAGCTCCCCCGGGGGGCGGAGCCTGGTTTGTCGACGCCCTGGATTCATCGGCAAAGCGTTGTTCGAGGTAACCGTCAAGAAGCTGTCGGGATTCTTCGTCTTCCTCCTGGCAATACACCTGCAGGGCATCAAGTTGCTCTCGGCTCATTTCATCAAGGAGCCAGCCGGCAAAAGGACCCGCAATCACTTCTCCGGACAGGGCGCCCGTGTCGTGGTTCAGATGCATGCGTAGGATCGATGTGCTCACCGTGGATTGCCGCGCCGATGCGTTGCGGTTGCCGAGGGCACCGAGGAGCGGAAACAGGCGGACGAGCACAGGTAAAGTCTGCCGCGCCGCGACTAACAGCCCGGTGATTGCCGCGCCCAACCAGTGCATCTTGCCGGCCAGGGCCAGGAGTACCGTGAGGACAAGGGCTACGCCTAGCCCAAGTTTTAGATATTCTCCCTTGCGTTTATGAGGCGGCAGGCTGGCGATTCTTCGCAGCAGGATATACAGCACGAGGACGACGGCGAGGAGAAATAGGACTCTTGCCATGATCAGTCCTTGCTTTGCGTGGAGAGCTGCTTGAGGAGAAGCCGGGCACCGGCATCGGGTCTGTTTTCCAGTGCCGCGCGACCGCCGGCGGCGTAGCGAGCCACGGCGCCCAGAAGCTCACGCAAACGCTGGGCGCTGCCCCCATCGAAGGGGCAGTGAGCACCGCCGCTGATGCGAGCCATGGAGCCAAAGACCTGTTGCGCTCGGGGTTCCTGCCCTTCCTGAAAAAGAAACAGCGGCAAACTGTGGATTCGGCATTGACCGGCCAGTTCGTCAAGGCTTCCCGATGATTCTTCCACGGCGTCACCGATAAAGACCAGGGCGCGAGCCTGGGCGCTTGTTTGCTGGCGAAGGACAGCGCGCAGGAGCTTGGCTATCTGTGTTCGCCCGGCGGCGCAGTGGACCTCGCTCATCTGTCGAGCCAGCTCTTGCGTATCGGTATTCCAATTGCCCAGCTGCAGTTCCCCAAGTCCCCGGTAGTAGGCCAGCTGTATGGCGAGGGAGGTGAGCCCCTCCGTGGCCTGAAACATATTGGCCTGAAGCTCGCAGGCCAGGTCCCAGGTGGGTTGGCGGCTCGCCGTCGCATCCATGGCGAAGATCAGACGAGGACGACCGCTTTGGAAGCGTCGGAGGTTCTTCGCCCGTTGCAAAAAGGCGCTTACATCGCGAGGGCTGGACTGTTCAGCAGGGGGGCGGTGCATGGAAGGGGGACGCTGGCATGAGTTGCAAATGGTATACCCTTGGACCCAGCGCTCCAAGGGAGGGTGCAGGGAACCTTTACATCCTGTAATAGGTCCCAGGGAGCCGACTCCGTAGTAAACGATGGATCCCGAGGATCGCGGAGGGAAGGAGCTCAAGGAGAGTTACGATGAAGTTGTTTGATTTGCGCCGAAAACACGTTTTACCAGACGTTGACGAGGCGCTTCCCGGGAGAGACCAGGCTCTGGCCGTGGCGGATCGTCACCAGGTACTGGATGCCCCCATGGACGGGCCTTTTACGGAGCATCTGGAGCTTGCTGTGTTTGCCATGGGCTGTTTCTGGGGTGTCGAACGCTTGTTTTGGCAGCAGCCCGGGGTTTACTCAACGGCGGTGGGTTATGCCGGCGGGTACACGCCCAACCCAACCTATGAAGAGGTCTGTTCGGGCCGCACGGGCCACACGGAGGTGGTGCGCGTCGTGTTCGACCC
>DIYG01000112.1 GCA_002428935.1 Halieaceae bacterium UBA6060 | reverse complement strand
AGCGCTTCGCCAACTATCTGTTGGAGAACGCCCTAAGCACCCGCCGAGAGCACGGTCGGGTGATTCGCAGTGTGCGTACGGACCTGGTTAGTAATCACCTAAAGCTGCGTGAGCTCGAGTACTCCGAGTATGTCCTTGGCGCTTCTCGCCAGTACAAAGTGGCTCCGTCGTTGATCTACGCGGTTATCGAAGTTGAAAGCGCCTTCAATCCCTACGCCGTCAGTCCCGCTAAAGCGTACGGCCTTATGCAGGTGGTGCCCGCTACAGCGGGTCGCGACGTGTTTGAGCGAGTGAAAGGAAAGAGCGGTCAGCCCACGCAGCAGCAGCTCTTTCAACCGCAGTTCAACATCGATATCGGCAGCGCCTATCTACATCTCCTTGACGATGTGTACCTGCCCCGCATCACCGACACCGCTAGCCGCAAATACGCGATGATCGCGTCTTACAACGGCGGCGCGGGGAGCACCCTGCGAGCATTTGATGCCGATCGTGATCGTGCCCTGGATCGGATCAATAGCATGAGCGCTGCTGAAGTGTACGCCCAGATCGTGGCGAAGCATCCCTTTGGTGAGACCCGGCGATATCTTGAAAAGGTGCGCGCTGCGGAAGCCCGCTACCGCTAGGGGCGACTTACACGCGCCAGGTCAAACAGGGCGGAGAGTCTCCTTATATTTGGCCATATAGGACTGTAAATCCACCGTATGTTTGCTTGTACGACGCCCCAAACGGCGCTAGAGTACTGGCGCTAGGAAAAACATACTCAATATTCAAATAAAGCCATTGGACGCTCGCGTTCGTATGCGCTTAAAACCCACCGCCTGGCGTTCTCACCCAAGGCCTGCCGGGCCCCGCAAGAGGAGTATGCGCTTTGGATACCAGTTTCTCCCCCCAGGACCTCGCGTTTCGCGATGAGGTTGCCGCGTTCTTTGACGAGGCATTTACCGACGATCTTCGCGATCGCTTGAAAGACAACAAGCAGTTCAAGGAAGCCATTGTCGAATGGCAGCGTAAGCTCAACGACAAGGGCTGGGTAGCACCGAACTGGCCCGTGGAACACGGTGGCACCGGTTGGTCTCCCACGCAGATGTACATCTTCGACAGCGAGCGCTCCTCGCGGGGCATTCCCAATACCATTCCCTTTGGTCTGTCCATGGTCGCTCCGGTGATCTACACCTTTGGCAACGATGAGCAAAAACAGCGATTTCTGCCACGTATCCTCAAGAGTGAAGACTGGTGGTGTCAGGGGTATTCGGAACCCGGTTCCGGATCGGATCTGGCTTCCCTAAAAACCAAAGCGGAGCTCGATGGTGATCACTACGTGGTCAACGGCGCGAAGATTTGGACGACCTACGCGCAATACGCCGATTGGATTTTCTGCCTCGTTCGCACCAGTACGGAAGGTAAAAAGCAGCACGGCATCAGCTTCCTGCTAATCGATATGCATTCCGAAGGCATCAAGGTCAATCCCATCGAGACCATCGACAGTCACCACAGCTTGAACGAAGTCGAGTTCAACAACGTGCGTGTGCCCGTAGAGAACCTCATCGGTGAGCAGGACAAAGGCTGGACCTACGCAAAGGCGCTGCTGGCGCACGAACGTACCGGTATTGCTGGCGTCGCGGACTCCAAGCGGGCGCTGGGTGAGGTTCGTAAGCTGGCTGAGCGGGAAGTAAACGGTGGCAAGCGTCTTGTCGACGACCCGCTGTTTCAAAAGCGTTTGTCGGATATCGAAATTGAGCTCATGGCTCTGGAGTACACAGACCTGCGTGTGCTGTCTCAGGTAGCCACGGGCGGTGCTCCCGGCGCTGAGTCGTCCCTGCTGAAAATCAAGGGCACGGAAATTCAGCAAGCCATACAGACGCTGGCCATGATGGTGGCGGCTCATTATCAGGGCGTATTGCCTACGGAGTTGGATGGCGACGTATTGGGCAACGACTTCGGGATGGCCGCGCGTCGCTCCTATATGTATGGCCGTGCGGCAACCGTTTACGGTGGCTCCAATGAAATCCAGAAGAACATCATCGCCAAGGCCGTGCTGGGCCTATAAGCCGCCCCAGTTGGCAGGAGAGACGACAAATGAATTTCGATTTTTCTGAAGAACAAACCATGTTGCGCGACAGTGTCGCGCGTTTCGTCCAAGACGATTACGACTTTGACACCCGTCGAAGCATCGTCGCCACAGAAGAGGGCATGAGCCGCCAGAACTGGCAAACCTTTGCCGAGTTGGGTTGGTTGAGTGTGCCCTTTGCCGAAGAGCACGGTGGTTTTGGCGGCGGTCCCGTCGATGTCATGGTGATGATGGAAGAGTTTGGTAAGGGGCTGGTGGTCGAGCCTTATTTCGCCACGGTAGTTTTGTTTGGTGGCCTACTGCGGGCAGCTGGTAGCGAGGCGCAACAGGCGCAGCACATTCCCGGCATCATCGAGGGCAGCACCCTGGGTGCCTTCGCCTATCTTGAGCGTCAGAGCCGCTACGAGTTGAATGACGTAGCCACCCGGGCTACCGCCGACGGAGACGGTTTTGTTCTCAGCGGTGAAAAGGTAGCTGTAGCGAATGGCGCCAACGCCGACATGATTGTAGTCTCGGCGCGCACCTCCGGCGAGCAGTTCGACGAACAGGGCATTAGCTTGTTTGTGGTCCCGGCCGATGCGGACGGGGCTGAGCGGGTGTCTTATCGCATGATGGACGGGCAAGTTGTTGCGAACGTTGTGCTCAAAGACGTACGTGTGGGTGCCGATGCTCTGCTGGGCCAGGCTGATAGCGGCTATGGAGTGATACAGCGAGTGGTGCAAGAAGCACTGGTAGCGCTGGGCGCCGAGGCCCTGGGTCTCATGGGGCAGCTCAATACCAAGACCTTGGAATATGCGAAAACTCGCGAGCAGTTTGGCGTTGCCATCGGCAGCTTCCAGGCCTTGCAGCATCGTATGGTCGATACGTTTATGTCCTACGAGCAAGCCAAGTCCATGGTCTACCGAGCGGTCTGCGCCCTGGAAAGCAACGATAAGGATGTAACCCGCACTATTCATGCGATGAAGGTAATGGTCGACAAGTGCGCGCGACACATTTTCGAAGAGGCGATTCAGCTTCACGGTGGGATGGGTCTCACCGATGAGTTGGATATTGGCCACTACGCCAAGCGCCTCATGATGATCAACGCCACCCTGGGTGACGGCGATTATCACCAGGCCCAGTTCAACGGCCTGAGCTACAGCGCGTCGGAGCCCGCATCGGTTGCCAGTTTAAGCGACGCGGCTTGATCGTCTGCCCCCATCTCAAGGGCCCCCGACCGGGGGCCTTTTTGCATCTGGAGTCAAAGCATGGAAGTTAAAGACAAAGTCGTCGTAGTCACCGGCGGTGGCAATGGTATTGGCCGAGCCCTTTGTGAACGGTTCGCCGCAGACGGCGCCGCTCACGTGGTCGTTGTGGACCTGGAAGAGGACTCTGCGCGCACGGTAGCCGACGCCATCAACGGTAGCGCTTATGGCGTGAATGTTCGCGACGAGGCGCAAATTGCTGCGATGGTGGCGGATGTAGAGTCCAAGCATGGACGCATCGATTTGTTTTGTTCCAATGCCGGGATCATCGCCACCGATGGTCCCACCTGGTGGGCGACATCGGCACCCAATGAAACCTGGCAGGCCATGTGGGATATCCATGTGATGAGTCATGTGTTTGCGGCTCGAGCCTGCTTGCCGGGAATGATCGAGCGAGGAGAGGGCTATTTTCTCAATACTGCATCGGCTGCGGGATTGCTCAATCAGATTGGAGATGCGGCCTACTCGACGACCAAGCACGCCGCTGTAGGATTCGCCGAGGCCTTGGCTATTACCCATGGCGACGACGGCATCAAAGTGTCCTGCTTGTGCCCCCAGGCAGTAGCCACACGCTTGATCGGCGAGATCAAGGACGGGGGTACTGCGGGCGTTGATGGCGTGATCACGCCGGAGGATGTAGCGTCAGCGGTAGTCCAGGGGATCGCCGATGAGCGCTTCCTGATCCTGCCTCATCCCGAGGTGGCGACCTATCGCGAACGGAAAACCGCGGACTACGACCGTTGGCTGGGTGGTATGCGTAAATTGCGCCGGCATTTCGGCAACCCTACAATCTGAGCCTTTCTACGATCAGGGGGCCGTGTGGAACGGCGCGAGCGCTTTGCGCGCATAATCCTCAACGGCTTTGAGTCGTACTTCGCCGAGTTTCAAAACATCACCCTCGGCGCACGCTCTCGCTTCGAGAATGCTGATTGGCTAGGCATTCACGAAGCTACAACCGAGCGATTGGATCTCTACAAACTCAAGCTCCAGTCCGTGCTGGGTACGGTGGAGCTTGTTGCCGGGGAGGAGCTGCGTAACTACGACTTCTGGCGCGATGCCCGCAAGATCTACGCCGGGTTGATCCGCAAGCACAGCAACTTTGAGATTGCCGAGACGTTCTACAACTCGGTGTTCAATGCAGTTTTCCAGCACCGACAGGTGCGCAACGATTTCACCTTTGTGTTTTCGTCCCAGGGCGATATCCCCCTGGCAGACAGCAGCCCCGTGCTGCGGCATTACCGGGTCGACGGCGATCCCCGCGATACCCTCCACGCGCTGCTCACCGAGTATCGTTTGAGTATCCCTTACGAGGACCTCGATCGAGACGTGGAGTTTCTTCTCCATGCGGTAAAGACTCAACTGACGGAATCGGCGGATTTCGAATTTCAGCCCGGTGATGTGCGGCTAGAGGTATTAAACAACCACTTCTACCGGAACAAGGGCGCCTATATTGTCGGTCGGATCCTGTCCGGCCAGGACAGCATGCCCTTTGCACTGCCCATACTGCACAACGAGCGCGGTGGTGTGTATGTCGATACGGTGCTCTTCGGTTCGGACCGCGTGAGTGTCGTGTTTTCCTTTACGCGCTCCTACTTCATGGTGGACGCCACTATTCCGTCCCAGTATGTGCTTTTCCTGGCCAAGCTCATGCCGGCGAAACCGATTTCCGAAATCTACAATTGCATGGGCTTTAACAAGCACGGCAAGACCTATTATCACCGCTCCGCTGTGCGACACATGGAGGCCACCACCGATAAGTTCATCATCGCGCCGGGGATTAAGGGCATGGTGATGAGTGTATTTACGCTGCCGTCCTATCCCTTCGTTTTTAAGATCATCAAGGACCGCTTTACTCCGCCCAAGGATATGACCCGGGAAGAAGTGAAGGCCAAGTACCGCCTCGTAAAGCGTGCCGATCGCGCGGGGCGCATGGCCGACACCCAGGAATTTACCAATCTTGCCTTTGCCCGCGATCGTTTCTCCGACGAGCTGATGGAGGAGCTTTACGAAGTTGCGCCGTCGCTGATTAGCGAGCAGGGCAAGGCTTTGATTATTGGCCACCTGTACGTAGAGCGGCGCATGACGCCTCTGAACCTGTTTCTGCAGGATGCCTCGGACGATGAACTGTTGGCGGTGATGGACGAGTATGGGAATGCCATTAAGCAGTTGGCAGCGGCCAATATCTTCCCCGGAGACATGTTGCTCAAAAACTTTGGTGTCACCCGCCACGGCCGCGTGGTGTTCTACGACTACGATGAAATCGTGCCCCTGACGGACTGCGTGTTTCGCAAAATTCCCGAGCCGCGCAACGAAATCGAGGAGATGGCCAGCCAACCCTGGTACTCCGTGGGTCCTAACGATATTTTCCCGGAAGAGTTTCGACTGTTTTTCTCCGGCAACCAGCGTGCGCGAAAAGCTTTCGACGAGCGCCACACCGATCTCTATGAAGCCGAGTTCTGGCAGTCCCTCCAGGAACAGATTCGTGGCGGTTATGTTGAATCCTTCTACCCCTACCGCCGTCGCCTGCGTTTCCCGCGGGAGTCCGGTGGTGTCAGCAGCGGAGCCCAGTAATGGCCAGCATTTATCTCATTCGCCATGGTCAAGCGTCCTTTGGCAGCGACATCTACGACCGCCTGTCGCCCCTTGGCCGTCGTCAGGCGGAGTTGACGGGCCGGTTTCTGGCGCAAAC
>DIYG01000059.1 GCA_002428935.1 Halieaceae bacterium UBA6060 | reverse complement strand
GGGCGGCGCTCATCCAGGGGATCAGCCCACAGCTGGGCCAGCCGGTAATGCTCTCGATAGCCGCGATACCGTCAACAAACAGCTCAGGGTCTCCGCGAAACTTGTTGACCAGAAAGCCCTGGATCATCGCCGCGTCAGATTTCTCAAGGACTGCCTGTGTGCCGACAAGGCTGGCGATCACACCTCCGCGATCGATATCCCCAACGAGACAAACGGGCACTCCCGCCGCCCGGGCAAATCCCATGTTGGCAATATCGCCCCGGCGCAGATTGATCTCCGCCGGGCTACCCGCACCTTCCACGATGATCAGGTCGTAGGTGGCGGCGAGGCGGTGAAAGCTCTCTAGAACCGGTTCGAGAAGTCGCTGGCGCCCGCTCATGTAAGCGGCGGCGTCTTGCGAGGCCAGGGCGCGACCCTGAAGAACAATTTGCGCCCGCTGATCGGATTCCGGTTTCAGCAGCACCGGGTTCATGTCTACATGAGGGTCTACACCCGCTGCCTGTGCTTGCAGGGCCTGGGCGCGGCCGATTTCCCCGCCGCCAGGACATACCGCTGCATTGTTGGACATGTTTTGAGCCTTGAAAGGCGCAACGCGGATACCCTGACGAGCAGCCAGGCGACACAGGGTCGCGGTCAGCAGGGATTTACCGACGTCCGATCCGGTGCCCTGAAGCATGAGTGCCCGGGCGGTCACAGGCTGCCTTTTATGACCACGCTAGCTCCGTCAATCTGCGCCTGGACGCCATATACATCGGCGCAGAGTTGTTCTGTGAAGGAAGATTCAACGGGACCCTGGGCCCGTAGTTTACCGTCGCGCATCCACAGGAGGTGCGTGGCATAGCGGGCGGCCAACGCCAGGTCGTGCATGATTATCAGCGCTGCACCCCCGCGACGGACGTAGTCGGCAATGATGTCCATTATTTGAAAAGCATGCCTTGGATCGAGAGCAGCCGTGGGTTCGTCGGCGATCAGTATGGGCGTCTGCGCTGCCAGGGCGCGGGCGCAGTGAACCCGTGAGAGTTCGCCACCGGACAAGCAATCGGTTCTCCGCTGCTCCAGAGCTCTGAGATCACAGGCATCAATGGCGTTGTCCACGGCGGCAACATCCTTGGGATCCTCGTCGTCTCGAAGTTTAAAAAAGGGTCCGGCACTGTGGGCGAAGCGCCCGAGAGTGACCACGTCGCGAACCGTAAGGGGCCAGGCCAGGGAGCGTTGCTGTGGCAGATAGCTGATCAACCGAGCTCGTTCCCTGGGCTTTAGTGTGCTCGTGTCTACGTCGTTAATTTTGGCGCTGCCATTGTCTTTGCCTATGAGCCCCATGCTGGCCCGTACAAAGCTGGTCTTACCCGCCCCATTGGGGCCTAGCAGTACCGTGAGCATTCCGGCTTTCAAAGTGCAGCTCGCTCCAGACACCACAGTGGTGCCACCCAGAGAGCAGGTAAGTTGATCGACGATGAGCTCAGGCAAGGGATCGCCCTCGACGCAGGATGATCCAGACAAACACCGGTGCTCCACCGAGTGCCGCTACAACACCCAGGTTTAGTTCCACCGTGGTGTGCAGGGCTCGAATACCCATGTCCGCGAGAACCAGGAGCAAACCGGCCAACAAACCGGAACTCAACAGGGTTCTACCGGGATCGTAGCCTACGAGGGGGCGCACCAGGTGCGGGGCAATGAGTCCGACAAAGCCAATAGCGCCGGCCAAAGAGACTGCGGCACCCACGGCGAGACCCGTGCCGGCCACAATGAGGATACGAAGGCCGCGTACGTTCAAACCCGCGGCCAGAGCTGATTCTTCGCCGAGACTCAAGAGCACCAGGCCGGAACGGCCGAGCATGAGAAGGGCGATGCCTACAGCGAGAAACGGGCTTGCCAGTATGAGGTCGGAAAAACTTCGATTGGCTACAGAACCGAGGGACCAGTTGATCATATCCGCCAGGGAGAAGGGCGTCGGCGCGAGGTTCAACAACAAGCTCATCAGTGCGCCGGCGAAGGCTGAGAGCCCAACGCCAATGAGTAGCAGCGTGATTACCGGGGCGTTGCGTGTTGCGGCCAGGGCCAGAAGTGCGGTGCTGCCCAGCGCACCGACGATGGATGCCAGGGGCAAGATCCACGGTGAGACAAGTACCAGGTTGTAATAGATGGCGGTGGTGGCCCCCAGGGCGGCGGAGGCGGAGACCCCCAACACACCGGGCTCTGCCAACGGATTTCGCAACAGACCCTGTAATGCGGCACCGCAAATCCCCAGGGTAAAGCCCACGATCAAAGCGGCGAAGGCACGGGGAAGACGAATCTGCCACACCACAATGACGTCTGCCGGATCACCGCCGCCCACGAGGGCGCGGAGAACCCGGGATGCCTCCAACGTGGTGGATCCGTACAAACAGGCGCCGATCACGGCGAAAACGCAGAGTAGTATCAACCCCTGATTCAGTCTCGACGGAGTCACTTGTCGACTCCCTGGAGCGCGGCTATCACATCGGTGATGTACCAGGCACCGCAAGCGGTGGTGGCACCATCAACAAACACCGCCTCACCGTCGTCGCGCAGATCTCGCGCGATGGGGTGTCGAGCAGCACTCCACTGGGCATCGTGATTGGAGGTTCGATCAAAGAAAGCGGCTGCGACCCTGTCCGGCTTTTCGTATACCAATTGCTCCAGCGGTAAAGGATGCCAGCCGCGGCGATGTTCGTAATTGTGAAAACCCGCTGTGGACAGCGTCTGGTGGATTAATGTCCCGGAGCCGCTGGTGAAACCGGCCGCGCTCATATACAGCAAGTTTTCCTCGCCGGGTTCGCGCGTCAACGCCCGCAATTGTTGCTGGTAATCCGTGACCAGAGTTTCTCCGGCTTCGCTGCGATTCAGCCCCTCCGCTACCAGGCGAATTGCGTGAGTGATGGAGGTTTCGTGTTTGCCGTTCAGATCGTTTATCCAGGGGAGCTGGACTACGGTAACTCCGGCTCGCTGAAGAAACCGGCTAATGGTTGGCCCGCCACCGTAGGAGCGAACGACGACATCCGGTTTTAGGGCCAAAATGTTTTCGGCCACGGGACGCACCTGCGGAACCCCTTCCGCCGCAACGCGAAGATAGGAGAAGTTCTCCGTGGCATCGGGGGATAGGGCGGCGATCTGCTTCCGGGAAGCTAGTTTCAATACATACTGATCGGCGCAATAGTCGAGACTGACTACTCGTGGAAGGGATCTTGCCTTGCCGTCGAGGTCTGTCGCTGAAGGCCTTCCGTTTACGTCGGCCGTACAGCCGCCCAGCCCTGCCACAACAAGAAGCCCGGCGAAAAGCATCCATGTGGCCAGCCTGGCGACAGGTTCGATGGAGATGTTTCGATGAACTCTGAGGGATGCCATAAGGACTTAGGCGGCGCCCCTCGCAGCGGGAAATTCATACCTACGGCAGCCGCCGAAGGCGATATGAGTGTCGTAGCTGGACGCTACCGATTCCACCGCAAAGGCGGCTTTGATAACGCCGGCGTGGGTGACCAGCAGGCTGTCGCGTTTGCCGTCACCTGTATTTCGGTTTTGGTAATCAAGCAGAGCCTTGTCGACGCGGGTTTTGAGGAGGCGAACGGACTCACCGCCATGGGGCCGGGCATCCATAAAGTCATCGGCCCAGGCATCCAGTTCTGAGCGAGGCAGCTCTTTCCAGGGTCTGCCTTCCCAATGGCCAAAGTCCATCTCCGTGAGTCGCTCATCCACTTCCACCCTAAGACCTCGCCGATGACCGATGAACTCGGCCAGCTGTTGGCAGCGGCGCAGGGGGCTGCTTACGATGGAGGCAATCTCAGGCAGGGTATTCAGGACCTCATGGGCCTCTGCACCGAAGCTCTCCGCAAGAGCGAGATCCGTGCGGCCATAGCAGACACCCTCTAGAACATCTGGCGTGGTGTGCCTCAGGAGGATCAGTGCCATGCTAGAACCCCAAGATAGAATCCCAGTTCGCTGACCTGCTGCGTGGCTCCCAAGGTGTCGCCCGTGTAGCCCTGGATACGCTTCTCCACCCAGCGGCGAAGGATTAGGTGTGCCACCCCGGTCCCGCAAAGACCGCACAGCAATGCCATCCAGGGAAGTATCACCATGCCTCCGAGGAGGATTGCAGCGCTGCAAGCCAGGGCGATGACAAAAGACTCAGAACTCAGGCTTGTCGATACAGGTTTCCCCGTACCTTCATCTCGGACGTAGGAGGCTGTCGCAATCACCACGACGCTTGAAAACCGCGATAACGTGTGAGCGATGATCAGGGTTCCGGCAGCAACGGAAATCGGTAGGGCGTAGAGGGACGTTGCTTTTAGGAGGAGTGCACAGACCAGGGCGAGGGTGCCGTAGGTGCCCAGGCGTGAATCGCGCATGATCGCCAGGGCCGTATCGCGGTCAACACCACCGCCGATCCCGTCAAAGGTGTCCGCCAGTCCATCTTCATGAAAGGCGCCCGTGAGGGCAATGCCAGCGGTGATGGTGACGACGATGCCAGGCAACGCTCCGAATAGGTGACTGGTCGTCACCAAAGTGAGAGCCAGGAGGCTTCCAACAAGCGCTCCCACCAATGGGTAGTAGCGAACCGAGGCCGCCATATGCTCCGGGTCATACCGCTCACCTACGGACACGGGCAGACGGGTTAGAAATTCCGCAGCGTGGAGGAACCTTAGGAGTTCCCGATTCATGCTGGCCCGCTTATCCCCGCTGAGGAAAACGATGCCATCTCACGGAGCATCGCCGCCGCCGCTTTAACCAGGGGCCAGGCTAATAATGCCCCTGTGCCTTCCCCAAGGCGCAGACCAAGGTCCAGGAGAGGTTGTGCTTCCATGGCTTCAAGAAGGAGGGTATGGGCCGGTTCAGCGGAACGATGGCTGAACACCAGGGACGGCATAATGTCGGGCTGGAGTTGTTGGGCGCAAAGAGCGGCGGTGCTGGCAATGAACCCATCGACAAGAACGATGCGCTGCTTCGCCACGGCACCGAGCATGGCGCCGGTCATCATAACGATTTCGAAACCGCCGTACTCACACAGGGCTTCAACACCACCGAGTTGGTCTGTAGTTCTGGCGCTGGCTCTGGCCAAAACATCTTTCTTACGAAGGAGGCCGTCGCCTGAGAGACCGGTTCCCGGACCGACAAAGGACGCCCCGTCGCGACCGAGAACCTTGGCGCTAACCAGAGCGGCGGCCGAGGTGTTGCCAATACCCATTTCACCAAAGCAGCAAACGTGGCTGGTTTGCGCAGCGCCCAGCCGTCGCCCGTGGGCCAGAGCTATTTCGAACTGACTTTTACTCATGGCCGGCTCGTGCAGGGAGTTGTTTGTACCTGGGCCTACCCAATGATCCATGAGTTCCGGATGGGACAGTCTTGACCCCGCGACCCCCGCATCGACGATGGATACGGTAGCACCGAGAGCTATGGCCATAACGTTGGCCGCCGCACCTCCTGCTAGCAAGTTAGCGACCATCTGCCGGGTCACTTCCTGGGGATAGGCGGATACACCCTCGGCGGTGATACCGTGATCCGCCGCGAAGATGGTCAGGGCGCAGGTATCGGCGCGCGGTGCTTCCGTGCCCTGGATTCGCGCAAGCTGTGCCGCCAGGGATTCCAGTTGACCGAGGGAGCCCTGCGGTTTGGTCTTGTCATTCAGGAGCTGTTGAATACGCTCGTCAAAACCTGTTCCAGGGTTGGCCGTGCTGGCGCCGCCGAGATCCATCAGTAATCGACGCCTTCTCGGGCTTTCACTCCTGCGTTGTAGGCGTGTTTGATCTCTTTGACTTCTGACACGGTGTCCATGAGATCACGCAGGGCCGCGCCACCGCCACGGCCCGTGACCACGACGCTTTGTTCCCGAGGGCGTTGCTCTATGGCCTTGAGAACCTCGGCTTCTGGAAGATAGTCGAAAGACAGCATGTAGGTTAGTTCGTCGAGTACCACCAGGTTGAAACTCGGGTCTTCGAGCATCTCAAGGGCGATGGCCCAGGTTGCTCGCGCGGCTTCCATATCGCTGCTTCGGTCCTGGGTATCCCAGGTAAAGCCGGTGCCCATCTGATGGAACGCCACGTCGGGACACTTGTCTCGGAGATAGATCTCTTCACCAGACAGCTGTACGCCTTTGATGAACTGCACCACGCCTACCTTGTGACCGTAGCCAAGGGCTCGCATCACCATGCCGAAAGCCGAGCTGGTCTTGCCCTTGCCGTTACCGGTGAGGAGCAGGGCGACACCCCGTTCCTCATTGGCAGCGGCGATGTGGGCATCGACCTTCTCTTTCTGTTTCTCCATGGCCTTTTTGTGCCGGGCGTCTTTCTTGTCCTCAGAACTCATAGCGTACTCCTGCGTAGGCAGCGGTGCCGGGCGTGCGATAGGTGATGACTTCCTGATAGTCCTCATCCAGGGCATTTTCCACCCGGGCGTAGGCGAGCAATCCCTCGATGATCTGGTACCCGGCGTTAACATCCACAACCACGTAATCCTCAAGATCCTGGTCGCGGATGTCGATGGCATTCGATGCGCTGCGCAGATTGAGCCCGAAACGCAGACGCTCGTTCGGGCTTAGATAGTTCAAACTCAGGTTTGCCAGATTTTCCGGTCGGCGCTCCCGTTGATCACCGGTTGGCGTTTCCGTTTCATTCCAGGTGTAGTTGCCCGAGAGGTTGAAACCTGCCGGGAGCATTAGCCGTCCGGCGACTTCAATACCTCGGGATGTGGACTCACCCGCATCTTGCAGGTAACCCGAGAAGCCAACCAGATCGAAGGTGATGAGGTCGTCCACGTTTTGATCGAACCAGGTCAGCTCCAGAAAGGAGCCACTGTCGCTGGCCCAGGTGATACCCAGGTCATAACCCTCGCTGGTTTCTTCCGTAAGGTTCGTATCCGCTGCGGGAGGCCTGGCGGCGGGACTATTGTTGTAGTTGATCTCCGAGAGACTCGGCGCGCGAAAGCCGGTGCCGTAGCTGCCTTTAAACTTTAGATCACCACCGCGAAAATCCACAACGTAAGCGGCGCTCAGGCGATAGGTCGTGAACTCGCCAAAGTCATCGTTGTCGTCGTGGCGCAAGCCGGCGGTTATCGTAAGCGCGTCGGCGAAACGGCCCTGGTACTCGGCGTAAATGCCCGTCTGGTCTCGGTCCCGATCTACCACGCCATCATCGATGGATTCGGTCTCCTGATCCAAGCCATAGACGAAAGATAAAGCATCAGAGCCCCGCCAGCGGCCGACATAAGTAAAACGTTCCAGACCACCTTCGGTGGCGAAGACGCTTGCGCCATCGGAAAAGAATTCACGCTCCGTGCGGTTGTCGCCGTAGGCCAACTCATGGCTGAAGCTCCCGGCATCTAAGAGTGCGGCCAGCCGCCAGCTATCCTGTTCAAAGTCATCGTTGCAGTTGTCCGTCGGTGCAAAGCTGTTGCTGAAGCAACTGTCATATTGGTTTTCACCCTCAACACTGCGCACCACCGCCTCAAGTCGCAACACCTCGTTCACATCCCAGCCAGCTCGGGCGTGAACCGTGGTGTTTTCGTAGCCGTCGTCGTCTCGCAGCGTCACATCCGTATCCCGAGCATTGAAGCCGTCGGTTTCAAACTGGGCAGCGGTTACAGCCAAATCAACGGCGCCGAAGTCTCCGCCCAGGGTTCCACTGAGCTGTTGGGTGCCGTAGCGTCCCGCCTCGGCGTTCAACTGACCGCCAAAGCCTTCGTCCGGTGTGCGGGTTCGCATGGTGATCACACCACCGGCGTCGGCGCCATAGGTCAAACCCTGTGGGCCACGGAGAATTTCGATGCGCTCTATGCCCGCACTGAGTATCTGCTCAAGACGCGGGCTCACCTGGGTGCCGGAGCTATCCGCGATATCGATGCCATCAAGGAGGACCATGGTGCGAAAACCGTCCTCGCCGCGAATCCGCACGCTCGTGGTTTTTCCCGCGCCGCCCGTATTCGATACCCCGACGGAGGGTTGGGTGCGCAGAAGATCTGGCAGGCTGAGAAAGCCTCTTTGTTCGATTTCGTCCTGCAGCAGGACAGACACGGAAGTGCCGACCTCGCGTAAGGGCATGGGCACCCGAGACGAGGTTACGACGACCTCTTCAAGGATGTTTTCCGCGTTCACGCCATGGGAGCCCAGGCTCAAGAGCAGAGCTGTGGCAAGGGCGCGGCGAGCAGTACCTGAGGGTCCGGGCTGGTTAAAAGGGGGTTGGATTTGAACGCTGTGCTGAGTCGTTCGTGCTTGGAATAACTGCATTTATAGTCCTCAATGCCAGATAAAAAGTCGTCGGCGATTGAGGGAGGGAATCAAGGAACAGACGCGGTAGTTGGTGCTAAGACCTGCCTGGCAACCTTCAATGAAGCCCTCCGCTCCATCGTTGCTTTGCCAGGGCAGGTATCGGGCTCGTACGGACCGTCGTCAGACGATGATCAGCACCTACCGTTGCGGGGGCAGCGCGGGATTAACGAGGAGTAAAGCTACGGCGTTTGGCAACCAATCGTTGCTACAATCGCCCCTCGCGGACCAGCTTCCCTTTTAACCTGCCCAGTCATTAGTGAACCGACGGCAGGCACCCAAGGCGGCCGTGAGAGTAGGTCGCCGTCCAGGTGTTGTCAATGAAAGAACTTTCTCCCGAAATCCTTACAGAAGTAGAAAATCGTCTCGGACGCGCACCTCGCGGTCTTCGAGAGGTTGCCGTGGTCGACGGTCAAGGTGGGCCCATGGTGATAAGGGTGGCCTCGGTGGTCGATGGAAAACCCTTTCCCACGCTGTTTTGGTTGCTGGATCCACACCTATGCCTGCGTATTGATCGCGAGGAAGCTGGAGGAACCATCGCAGCGTTGCAGAGAGAATTCGATAGTTCATCCCGTTTGCGAGCCAGGGCAGAGCGAGACCACCGGGCGCACATTGCCCTGCGGCTTTCGTACCTTTCCGATGAGGAGCAGGCGCTCCTTGAGGAACGTGGTCAGTGGGCGGCGATCAGCGAACGAGGCATCGGCGGTATTGCTGATTTCTCGCGGGTTCGCTGTTTGCACACCTGGTATGCGGCCCATCTGGTGGAGTCCAATATTGTCGGTGAACTGTTGGACGCCCGGTGGGCGGCCGATGGGCAAGACTGATCGGGTGCCGTAATTTTTGCGTAGGCTTGCCCATGACTCGAAACCCCTACAAGGCACCCAACCCTCAGGGAAAAGGCCTGGTTACGCTCTTAAAAGACTGGCAGGCCACGCGACCTGCGGCGGTGACTAAAAAACATGCTGCAGAGCTTCTGTTTGACTGGTTTGTTTCGGCCCTGGTGCTCTCAGCTCGCTTTTCCTTTCGACCGGTAGTTGGGCAGTCGTACTACCTGTACTGCAAAGCAGGTGTTTGGACGCTGTCTCTGGTAGCTCCTGAGGAATGGGGTCGCGGGCAGCCGGGCGCTTGTCTCGGATGTTGTGAATTGCGCGCGGACATGACCTGGGGTCTGGCGGTGGCGGACGCTCTAGCCCATAGTCAGGAGCTAAAGGCCGCTTTGGGAGAACGCCTCGAAGCGTTCACTGCGGACCTCGACAGCGATGAATCCCTTGCGGATAAGTTACCGGGCTATCGTCGCGAGCTACCTTACTATCAGCGTATGCTGGCCACGGGCCTGGGGGTCTCCTTGCGGGAGTCCGCGGGCGGCGTCGAACACAGCTTGGGAACAGCTAGGAAGTTTCTCAATGCTTCTCGGAGCCGTGTGGACACCCTGTTAGCCTTGGATTAACCGGTATTTTTGTCGGGCCCTAAGGCATCGCCTAGTCGCGCAACTGGGCCTGAATAAAAGCACGCACATCTTTCAGGAACTCTTGGCGGGCTTCCTCATTCAGATACATCATGTGCCCTCCACCGTAATAGCTGTACTGAATGCGCCCCGCGGGAATGCCATAGCGGTTCAGGGTGTACTCCGCATCGAAGAAGGGCGTCACCAGATCATAGTATCCGGAAGCGACCATCACATTGAGGCTCGGGTTTACCTCCAGGGCTTTGACCAGAGAGGGAGTGGTGTCCACCCAGTGAGGTTCCCAGGCGACATCTCGTCCTCGGGGATTCCAGTTCCACTCCTCGTCAAGGCGAGGGTCTGACGGGCTTAGATAGCGGCGATGCCAGTCGATTTCCAGATCGTCACGCAGATAGCTCAGGAGGGCGGCCTTGTAGGCGCCGGATGTGGCATTGCTGGAAGCATCGCCACTTACCGATGCCGGTAAATCGTCGACGGGATCGGTGACATAGCGAGCGTCATTGCCCCCGACTTCCTTTCCTTCCTCGCGAAGGAGTTCCTTGGCGAAACGACGTCCATCGACTCGGAGCTTAGCGCGATCTATGTACTCGGGGCTGAGGCCCGTAAAGCGCGCGATACCGTCGCGAACGCTAATCCTCGTCTCCTCATCCAGGGTGTTTCCCCGCCATAGGGCGGGCAATAGCTCTTCCGTGGCAAACTCCCGTGCCGCGTCTACCCATTCTTCAAGGCTCATGCCGTCGCTGTCGACCTTGCCGTGGTAGCGCGCCGTGGCGGCCATGGTGGGGAAGTAGGTAACGTAGGAGATCAGGTTGTTTCCCACATAGGGTGTCGATCCCGCATAGTTCAGGGCCTGGGAAACAAAGATCAGGCCATTGAGGGAGACGGCGTACTCATCTTCTAGCAACTCCGCCACTACCGCGGCCCGAGTTGTACCGAAGCTCTCGCCGAGGAGGTACCGGGGGGAATTCCAGCGTCCGTTATCCGTGAGCCACTGGCGGATAAAGGCTGCGAAGGACTCGGCATCTTCCGTGAGTCCCCAAAACTCTTTGCCCTCGTGATCGCCAAGAGGTCTTGAATATCCGGTGCCTACGGGATCGACGAATACCAAATCGGTGACATCGAGGATGGTTTCGGGAGCGTCGATCACCGGGTAGGGCGGTGGACCCGCGTGCTCAGCGTTGCTGGGCACCACAACACGCTTCGGACCCAAACTACCGATATGCAGCCAAATGGATGCGGAACCCGGACCGCCGTTCCATACAAAGGTGACGGGACGGTCCGTCGTTGTGTCGGCAGCGACGTAATCAAAGGTGAAGATGGCCGCGCTGGGCTCACCGTCGACATCGCGCAGATAGGTTTCTCCCGCCCGTACCGTGTAGTTCAAGGTGCGGCCATTGAAATTGCCCCGGTGTTCCGTGCGGAAGGACACCGGGTCGGGTATCGCCTCAGAGATTGCCTCGGTCATGGGCTCTTCGGCGAGGGTGTCTACAGATTGGAGCGTTGCTACAAGAGCAAGAGACAGGGAAACAGCGAGGGGTAGCTTTGCAAGGCGACGCAGCATGGAAAAGAGACTCGTAAGGTTTTCAGCGGCGCAGCATACCAGTCTTGGACAATCGGTCGCAGGGGCTGGAAGAGGTTTACGCCTCTGTTGTTGCGCCGGGGGACTCGGTACATTGCTCTCAGGTGTTGGCAGGCCTATGCCGCTTAAGGTTATTGAGGGTGTACGACATGAGCGAACCCCCATTTTGGGAATCAACCCCGCTTACGGAGATGTCGCAGGTGCAATGGGAGTCCCTGTGCGACGGTTGCGGGCGCTGCTGCCTGCATAAGCTGCTGGACGAAGACACAGGTGATATTCACTACACCAGCGTCGTCTGTCGGCTCTTGGATCAAGAGACCTGCCGTTGTAGCCGCTACGGGAAGCGGCAGGAATTGGTCCCAGACTGCGTCGTTCTGTCACGGGATCAGGTTGGCGATCTGTCCTGGTTGCCGGACACCTGCGCCTATCGCGTGCTGGCCTCAGGGGGCAAGCTCGCGACCTGGCATCCCCTGGTCAGCGGCGATCCGCACAGCGTTCATCGGGCTGGTATCTCTGTGCGCGGTCGCGTGCTGAGTGAAGAGGCCGTGCACGAAGACGACATGGAAAGCTGCATCATTACCTGGGTGCCCTCCACCCGGCGGGATTGTTGAAGGCTGGGTCCGGAGCCCAGCCTTGGGTCAACGGTCTTCTTGTTCATCCTCTCCTCGGTAGGGTTCAAACCAACCCAGGATATTGCTGACCTTATCGATGAGTTGACTGGGTCGCTTGGCTATGGCGTGAGACGCTCCGGGCAGTTCCACCAACATCGTGGGCACTTTCCGATACTTCAGAGCGTGATAGAGCTGTTTGGCCTGCGAGGGTGGAGTGCGTAGGTCATCCAGGCCCACCATCACCAGGGTAGGGGTCTCCACCTGGCCCACGAGAGAGATAGGGGAAAACTTCAGGTACTCATCGGGATGGGTCCAGGGCGTGCCGGGATAGCGAGTGTGGTAGTACCAAAACCAATTGTCGGCATTGAGGGTTTTACTGTACCAATTCATCACGGGTTTGATGACGGCGGCGGCGCGGAAGCGATTGGTTTTGCCGATGATCCAGGCGGTCATGATGCCACCGGCGCTACCACCGGTGACGTATAACTGCTCTGGATCGATGAAACCCTTGGCCAGGATCGCATCCACCCCATCGATCACATCGTTGTAATCCTCTCCCGGATAGTTGTGATAGAGCAGGTTTGCAAACTCTTCTCCGTAGCCCGTGCTGCCTCGGGCATTGGGGAAAAACACCACATAACCAGCCGCGGCGTAGAGCTGCATTTCCGAGGAAAAACGTTCGCCGTAGTTGCTGATGGGGCCGCCATGGTTTTCTACCAGTAAGGGGTAGGACTGCTGCGGATCAAACCCCGGAGGTGTCAGTATCCACCCCTGGATATCGCGCCCGTCGACGCTGCTCTGCCACCAGAACTCTTCCGTGCGGCCCAGCTCGCGATGGGCCAAAAGATCGCCATTGAGATCACTTAGGGTGCGGGTAACACGCCCTCTGTGCAGGGCGACCTCGGCGGGACGGTCGGGGTTCGTGATGGTGTAAGCCACCTGGTTGTCTTGTGAGACGGAGAATGATCCTCCTCCATAGGGTCGCCCGATACTGGTCCCGCCGAGGTTGTCGGCCACGTCACGACGCTTGTCGTTGAGGCTGACGTAGGCAATCTTTGTGCGGCCCCGGTCGTCGTACTGGACATAAAGCCCCCGGCTGTCGGAGGCCCACTGGAATGCGCTGACACTGCGATCCAGGTCCTCCAGGAGTTCGCGCATATCGGCACCTTCGGTAGTGGCGATCCGCAATCTGGTCAGCTGATAGGCCTGACGCTTGTCCGTGTAGCCAAGCCATGCGAGATATTTGCCGTCTGGCGAAGCGGCGGGGGCTTGATCTGGCCCTGGCGTATTGGTGAGTTCATGAATCGTCCCGTCGGCGATAGACAGGGCGTATAACTCACTGTTGCGATAGTCGTGTTCCCAGTCTTCACGGCGATTGCCCGTAACAAAGAGCTGCGTCCCGTCGGCGTTCCACGCCGGGTTGCGATGGTGGTAGTTCCCCGACGAGACCTGTCGAGCAGTGCCTCCCTCTGCGGGAACAACAAATACCTGGGAAAAGCCGGCTTCCAGATAACCTCTGCCGTCGCGCTCGTGATACAGGCGATCCGTCACTCTTGGCGCTTCGGCCCAGTCGGCACCTTTTGGTGCGGCGGGGCGTTCCGTCAGCTTCGGCGCGGGCACTTTCACCGTCATCTCGAAAGCGAGGTGGCTGCCCTGGGGGTTCCAGCGCAGATTGCTGGGGGTCTCCGCCACGCGCGTCACCCGGGCGCTCTGACCGCTGTCCACCCAATGGACAAATATCTCCGACCCCTGGTCCTCACCGGCGTCGCGCACGTAGGCGATACGGGTTCCATCGGGCGACCAACGGGGATGGGATTCGTCTACCTCGCTGGTAGTCAGCTTACGGTGTCCTTCACCATTACTATTCAGAATCCAAAGGTCGCCGCGCCGTCGGTCCTTCATGATGTCAAAGCCGGACCGCCGATAGACGATGGCTGTACCATCGGGTGCTATCTGTGGATCCACCGCCCACTCAAGGTCAAACACGTCCAGGGCTGTGAAAGGAGGAGTGCTCGACTCGGCGCGCAAAGCGGGTGCAAGCGCTACGAGGGAGAGGATGCCCACCAGGGCATAGGATTTAAAAGCTAGGGCTTTGGAAAACGGCATGACAGCTCCAGGCATTGGTTGGCTGGGTGGGGATGCTAGCACCGTGTTCACCGCCCATTCCAATGGCCGTAGCCTCAAACCCAGGGGCGCTGCTATTTAGTTCAGAGCGATGGGGCGAGGTGCTATAGTGCGCGACCTCAATTTGCCGTACCCACCGCACCATGACTACCAGTACCGACGATCTTCGGATCAAGAAAACCAATGAGTTGATCTCCCCCGAGTCTCTGGTCAGCGATATACCGCTCACCGATGTAGCCGCGCACACCGTGGCCGATGCCCGCAGCGCGATCTCGGCCATTCTTCGCGGCGAGGACGATCGCCTATTGGTTGTGGTCGGCCCTTGTTCGATTCACGATCCCGCTGCGGCGCGGGAGTATGGGCTCGGGCTTAAGGCGGCAGCCGATCGTGTGGCGAAGGATCTGCAGATCGTGATGCGTGTGTATTTCGAAAAGCCGCGAACCACAGTGGGCTGGAAAGGCCTTATCAATGACCCGGATCTGAACAACACCTTTCAGATAAACAAGGGCCTGCATCTCGCCCGGCAACTTCTCGCCGATCTTGCCGAAATGGGCCTCCCCGCCGGTACCGAGTACCTGGATTTGATCAGCCCCCAGTATGTGGCGGATCTTGTGGCCTGGGGTGCTATCGGCGCCCGGACCACTGAGAGCCAGACCCACCGGGAGTTGGCTTCTGGTCTGTCGTGCCCCGTTGGCTTCAAGAACGCCACCGATGGAGACATCCAGATTGCCATCGATGCCATCGGCTCCGCCTCCCAGCCCCATCACTTTCTTTCCGTTACGAAACAGGGGCATTCCGCCATTTTTCAAACGGCGGGCAACGAAGATTGCCATATTATTTTGCGCGGCGGGCGACACCCCAACTACGACATGTTCTCCGTGGATGATGCCAGCGCGATGTTGAGCAAATCAGGCCTGCCGGCGCGGATCATGATCGACGCCAGTCACGCCAACAGCCGCAAGATCCCGGCTCGCCAGGCCGATGTGGCCCGAGATATCGCCACCCAGGTAGCGCGGGGTAGCACCAGTATTTTCGGCATCATGCTGGAGAGTAATCTTGTGGAGGGTCGGCAGAACGTCGTTCCCGGTCAGCCCCTGGTCTACGGTCAAAGCATCACGGATCCCTGTATGAATTGGCAGACCACGGATCTCATGTTGGATGAATTGGCCGCCGCGGTACGCGAGCGCCGGGCGGGGCCTTAGGCGCCGCATTTCTTTCGTGGGTCCCTTGCGGGGCCTGTGCTAGGCTCCCCGACAAAAGAAAAGACATAAATCTGGGGCCTGTGGGGGAATGAACTCTCCGTCCTATTTGCTGAGCCTGGCGCTTCTGTACGTCTGCGCCTTGTTTGCGGTGGCCTGGTTCGTGGATCGACAAAGCGATCTGCGAGGTCCAGGGCAGGGTGCTCGCTGGCGTGGTGTCGTCTACGTCTTATCCCTGGGGGTCTATTGCAGTTCCTGGACCTTCTATGGAGCGGTGGGCAGTGCTACGGCGTCGCCCTGGAGCCATGCGCCCATATATCTGGGCCCAATTTTTGTGTTTCTCCTGGGCTGGCCGCTCCTTCGAAGACTCGTAGATGTCGGTATTCGACATCGCGTGACGTCCATCGCGGACTACCTAGGCGCGCGCTTCGGCAAGCGGCAGCGGCTCTCCATTCTGGTTACGGTGGTGGCGGGGGCAGCGGTGCTTCCCTACATCGCTCTACAGTTTCGCGCCCTGACGCAAGCCTGGCTGATCATCGCCGGGGATCAACCGGATGTGCAGTTGAGTAGCGCCGATGCCGGCCTCGCCATAGCAATTCTCCTTGCAGCGTTCACGATTTTGTTCGGTGCCCGGCGTATGGACGGTCGCGAGCGCCACCGGGGGATGGTTACGGCAGTGGCCCTGGAATCCGTGGTCAAGCTGGTGGCTTTTCTCTTTGTCGCGCTTCTCGCGATTAGCTATCTGCGGAGACCGGATCTGCAGGCAACGTCCTGGGCGGTCCAGTCCATGGAAGATTTTTCCTTATCTACGGACTTCGTGACCCGAACCCTCATAAGCGCCTGCGCCATTATTTGTCTGCCGAGACAGTTTCACGTGATGGTGGTGGAAGCCCCGGAAGATCGCGCCGCCACAGCTTACTCTCGGTGGCTACTGCCGTTATACCTGGCCTTGTTCATGTTCTTGGTCATGCCCGTAAGCAGTGCCGGTACGGTGCTGGTTGGTGTCCAGGGCATGGAAAACCTCGCTCCGGACAGCTATGTGCAGTGGTTGCCCGCTGCCCTGGGAGCGCCGTGGATTTCCCTTGCGGTATTTGTTGGGGGGATATCCGCGGCGACGGGAATGGTCATTGTGGCTACGGTGAGTCTGGCGATCATGATCACCAATGAGGTGGCGGTGCCAGCGATGATTCGCGGCAAGTCCGAGGCGGGCTCTGCGCTCCTTGGCCTGGGCAATCGTCTGCGCACCGTACGACAGATCACGATTGCCGGTATTCTCCTCGCCGCCTGGCTGGTATCTCGCTATCTGCATACGATTCCCTGGTTGTCAGAAATTGGTTTCATGTCGTTTCTGGCGGCAGCGCAACTTGCTCCCGGAGTGTTGGCGGGGCTGTATTGGTCTCGCGCCCACGGTCTGGCGGTGATGGTGGGGCTCGCCGCCGGATTGTTGCTGTGGTTTTTCTGTCTCGTGTTGCCAGAGCTATTGCCCATGGATAGCGGTCTCCGTCGGGATGGGCTGATGGGAATCTCGCTGCTGAAACCGCAAAGTCTTTTTGGGTGGACTGGTCCAGACCCCCTGACCTACGCGGCGCTGTGGAGTCTGGGCGTGAACAGTCTTCTACTGGTGGGCTTGTCCATGGTGCTCAAAGCCAGTGCCGTAGATCGTCGGCAGGCGGATGTGTTTCTCCATCGGCGGAAAAGTCTCGATACGGTGGATGACAGCGACTTCGATCTGTCGCCGGTGCGCGCTGGACAGCTTCGGGCGCTGTTGCCGCCATTTGTCGATGCCTCACAAATTCAACAGCTTTGGCGTTCTTTCGAGGAGCGCTATCAGCAGCGTCTGCTGTCTGCTGATCGTGTGCCCATGTTTGTGGTTCGCCAGAGCGAGCAGGCATTGGCTCGCGTGATTGGCGCCGCTTCCGCCAGCCGCATCATGACGGAGCTTACGGAAAATCGGCAGCTTAACTTCCAGGAGTTGGCGACCATTGTGTCCGATGTGGGTCGCCAGCAAACCTTTAACCGCGAGCTGCTGGAATACACCATCGAGTCTATGCTGCAGGGCGTCGCCGTGGTGGATGCGCGTTTGCGTCTCGTGGCCTGGAACTCCCGCTACGAACAGATGTTTGCCTATCCCAGTCGCTTGATTTACGTCGGTATGCCTGTGGAGCGTTTGTTTCGTTACAACGCCGAGCGAGGTGTCATCGACGTGGGTGGGAGCTCCATCGAGGAGGAAGTCGAGAAACGCCTGGAATGGTTGCGCAAGGGCCAGCCCCATCGCTTTGAGCGCACGCTTCCCGATGGGCGCGTTATCGATATTCACGGCGTGCCCATGCCCGGGGGCGGTATCGTCACTACCTATACGGATGTCAGCGACTATCGGGAAATGGTGACCCAGTTGGAGGAGGCGCGGCTGGAGCTTGAAGACCGGGTGGCCTTTGGCAGTCAAAGCCTGGCCGACGCCAACGCGGAGCTGCGTCAGGAGAACCGTTTGCGTGCGGAAGCGGAGGCCAAGCTGCGGGAAACCGCGCTGTCAAAATCGCGGTTCATGTCGGCGACCAGTCACGACTTACTCCAGCCCATCAACGCCGCGCGCTTGTTTGTCGCTGCCCTGCGTCCCCAGGTGCAGGACACGGAATCCGTTGTGGAAACCGTAGACAAGATCGATCTATCCCTGAGTCGCGCGGAGGGACTGATTTCTGAACTGCGCGAAATCGCTCGGCTCGATTCGGGAACACAGAAGCCCAGTCTGGCGCCTTTTGCCGTGGATGCCCTGCTGCGGGAGCTGTATGCGGCTTACCTGCCATCGGCTCAACGAAAAGGGCTGCGTCTGAGGCTTCGCAGCTCCAAACTCTGGCTCCATGGAGATCGCCAACTGGTGTATCGGGCGCTGCAGAATCTGTTGGGGAATGCGATTAAGTATACCCGTGAGGGCAGCGTATTGATCGGCGTCCGACGACGCCCGGGGACCGTGGAGCTTCAGGTTTTGGACCAGGGCCCAGGGATTGCTGACGCCGATCGGTCGCGGGTGTTTTCGGAGTTTGAACGGGCCGGGGGTGCGGCGGATGAAGACGGCGAAGAAGGCCTCGGCCTGGGCTTGGCCATCGTCAGTCGCCTGGCGGCGCTGCTGAATCACCCTCTGCGTCTCGATTCGGAACAGGGAAGAGGCTCACTTTTTTCCTTGACCGTGCCCAGGGGAGCACCAGTTGCGGATGCCTTGAACGATCCCGCTGAGCCCGATATGCGCGGCCGGCTTCTGGGCATTCGGGTTTTGTGTTTGGACAACGACGCCCAGGTTCGAGATGCCCTCGCAGCGATACTCGGCTCTCAAGGTTGCCAGGTCACGACGGTTTCAGAGCGTCACAGTCTTCGCGATGCCATCGCGAGTTTCCGGCCCGATGTGGTGGTGGCGGACTATCACCTCGACGAGGGAGATACGGGGATTGCGGCCTTGGCCTGGGCCCTCCGGGGCGCGGACCGAAATTTGCCGTGCATCATCGTCAGTGCCGATGACAGTCGCCAGGTGCGAGAGGCGGCGAGAAATGCCGGTTATCGATCCCTTCCCAAACCGGTGAATCCCCACCGCCTTACGGCGCTGATTTTTGCACTCACGGCGGCTGACACTACGCTCGCGGCCGTAGAATAAGCAGTCAAGGATATTGACGAGACGCTCAAGGCTATTGACTGGGCGCTCAAGGCTGTTGACTAGGCGCTCAAGGCTGATGCTCAGACACTCACGGTGTCCGCTGGAGCTCCTCGACGGGAGTGATGGTTAGATTGCCAATGGCGAGCACGGCCTGCGTGCGGGAATGGACACCGAGCTTGCGAAAGATCTCTGTCATATGAGCTTTGACGGTGGCTTCCTTCACGTTGAGTTCGTAGGCGATCTGCTTGTTCAGCATGCCTTCCACAAGCATGGAGACCACGCGGAACTGCTGCGGTGTGAGGGACGCCAAGCCCTCGGCAATATCCAGGGCCTGGAGGCTGGCACCTACATCACCTATTTCCAGTTCCGGGTGTAAACCCCGTTCGCCGTCGAGAACTCGTCGCAGGCAATCGCCAATGGTTTGCGTTGAAGAGGATTTGGAGAGAAAAGCCGCTGCGCCATGATCGATGGCTTTGCGTACCGTATCAGGATTTGTGTTAGCCGAGACCACCACTACGGGTTTACTCGGATAATTGCCCACAAACCAGCTCAGGGCCGAGAAACCGGTAGCCCCCGGCATGTGCAGGTCGAGCAGTAACAGGTCCGGGGGACCGTCGCGGTCGACGAGGTTGTGCAACTGGGCAATGGTTTCCGCGTGCTCGACCTCTACGCCGGAACCGGCGCCACCGAGCAATTGGGAAAGTGCCTCCCTGAACAGGGGGTGATCGTCTGCTACTACGTATTTCATAGCGCCCTGACAGAACCCTTATTTTTTATCTTGTCTTCGCATTGTGCTCGATTCCCTAGGGATGTAAAGCACTGATCTTTGGAATGCGCATTCTAATTCTGCTCCGTTTACCCCCGACCTTAGTCAATAATTCCACCCAAAGTTGACCAAGGTCTAATGGGCGCTACCCCGCGTCGGGAACTAAAACGAGCGTGCTCGATAACACTAAACGGAGGAGCACGCATGTTTACTAGGAAAATCCTAGTGGTCGCCCTGGCTACATGGGTGGGGGGAACCGGAGCCCAATCGGTTCTTGCCGGGGAGATGGAAGATCGCATTGCCGAGCTGGAGCAACAGTTGGCGGACCTGAAAGCGATGGTCGCCAGCAACAGCAGCAGCATTCAAAGCAACATTCAAACCCTGAACGTTCAGGCTACGGAAATCGAGGAGGCGCGCCCCTCCAAGAAGGGCACGCGCTTCCAGTACGGTGGCTATGTGCAGCTAGATGCCATCACCAGTAACTACAGCGAGGGCAAGCCGCCATCCCTGATGGACGATTTGTTCGTGCCTTCCCTGATACCTGTGGAGCCAGTGTCTGGTGGTGGAGATTCCTACAGCAGCACCAATATCCACGCCAAGACATCGCGCTTTTTCTTCAAAACGGAAACCGACACCGATGCCGGGAAAATTTCCTCGCACATCGAATTGGATTTCCTCTTGTCGGGACAGGGTGATGAGCGGGTGTCCAACTCCTTCAGTTCGCGGATTCGCCATGCCTTCCTGAAGTGGGACTACGCACCGGGGAAAAACTTTCTCGCCGGCCAATACTGGTCGACCTTTTTCAATGTGGCCTCCTTACCCGATCAACTCGACTTCGTAGGGCCTGCCGGTACGGTATTTGAGCGTCAGCCCATGCTCCGTTGGACCAACGGTCCCTGGCAGTTCGCTTTGGAAAACGAGACCACGCGAGTGAATCTTCCCGAGGGGGGAACTCGCCTGGACGACAGCGAAGTGATTCCAGATCTGGTGGCGCGGTACAACGGCAAGGCCGGTGATTTGGATTGGTCCCTGGCGGCCATTGGTCGGCAACTGTCCTTTGAGGCGCGCTCCGATGCGAATACGGAAGTCGCCAGCGATGAGACCTATGGCTACGGTCTGTCTCTGTCCGGTAAGTGGCATCTGGGTCAGGACGATCTGCGTTTCATGGTCAGTTACGGAGATGCCCTGGGGAGATACCTGGGTTTGAACTCCTTCAATGATGGTTATATCGATACCAACGGGGAAATCGGCAAGATTGATCAGGTCGGTGCATTCGTCGCCTATCGCCACTACTGGTCCAATGAATGGCGCTCGAGCTTTAGCTTGTCGGCCTCTCAGGCCAGCAATCCTTCGACCGCCGAATTTGCGGCGTCGGACTCTCTGGCTAAAGCCTATCAATCGGTGCACCTGAATCTGCAGTATCTGCCGGCACCCAAGCTCATGCTGGGTGGCGAGCTGATGTACGGCTCCAAGGAGCTTGAGGATGGCCGCGACGGCGATATGTATCGCTTCCAGTTCGCCGCCAAATACGCCTTCTGAAACCCTCGACCAAAGTGCAAGGGGATCAGTGCGCCTGCTTTGTTAGATTCGCAGGCATAACGAGATAACAGTACAAGGGAAGTAAGACATGGCTAAAAAAATGACCCCCGAGCAGGCGGATGCGTACTGGAAACGCAACGTTTCGCTCATGGTAAAGCTCATGGTGGTGTGGTTTGTTGTCAGCTACGGCTGCGGGATCATGCTCTTTGAGCCCCTCAATCAGATTCAACTTGGTGGCTACAAACTGGGCTTTTGGTTTGCCCAGCAAGGCTCCATCTACGTGTTTGTCGCTCTGATTTTCTACTACACCCGCAAGATGGCGGCGCTGGACCGTGAGTTCGGCGTGGACGAGGACTGAGGAGCGTAATCATGGATCTACAAACACTGACCTACATCGTGGTAGGTGCGACTTTTACGCTGTATATCGGTATTGCCATCTGGGCACGGGCTGGCTCCACCAAGGACTTCTATGTGGCCGGCGGTGGTATTCATCCTGTGCAAAACGGTATGGCCACTGCGGCAGACTGGATGTCCGCTGCTTCTTTCATCTCCATGGCCGGTTTGATTGCATTGAGCTACGGTGGCTACGGCGGTTCCGTCTTCCTCATGGGTTGGACCGGGGGCTACGTTATCCTGGCCATGCTCCTGGCGCCTTATCTACGCAAGTACGGTAAGTTCACCGTTCCCGAGTTCATCGGCGACCGGTTCTATTCCAACTCGGCGCGAGCGGTGGCTGTAATCTGTCTCATCATTTGCTCCGTGACCTATGTCATCGGGCAAATGAAAGGCGTTGGGGTGGCGTTTTCCCGGTTCCTGGAGGTGGACTACGACACGGGTCTCTATGTGGGTATGACCATCGTATTCTTCTACGCGGTTCTTGGCGGTATGAAGGGCATTACCTATACGCAGATCGCCCAGTACTGCGTGCTGATCCTGGCCTACACCATCCCCGCGATGTTTATCAGCCTTCAGCTTACGGGCAACCCGTTGCCGCAGCTGGGTTTGGGTAGCACTCTCGTGGGAACGGATGTCTATCTCCTGGATCGTCTGGATCAGGTGGTCATGGAACTCGGTTTCAAGGAGTACACGACCAACGTGCGCTTATCGGGTCTGAATATGTTCGCTTATACCTTGTCCCTGATGATTGGTACGGCGGGTTTGCCCCACGTCATCATCCGCTTCTTCACGGTACCCAAGGTTAAAGATGCGCGTTCCTCGGCGGGATGGGCCCTGGTGTTCATCGCCATTTTGTACACCACGGCCCCGGCGGTGGCAGGTATGGCACGACTCAACTTCATGCAGACTATTGAGCCGGAACCCGGTCAATACCTGGCCTATGAAGAGCGTCCCCAGTGGTTTAAGAACTGGGAGACAACGGGTCTGTTGCAGTACGAAGATAAAAACGGTGACGGCCTTATCCAGTATTCGGCGGACCCTGAGACCAACGAGATGGTCAAGGTGGACAACGACATCATGGTGCTGGCCAACCCCGAGATTGCCAAGCTGCCCAACTGGGTAATAGCCCTGGTCGCAGCGGGAGGCCTTGCCGCCGCTTTATCCACGGCAGCAGGGTTGCTTCTGGCCATCTCCTCGGCGATCTCCCATGACTTGCTCAAGGGCATGATTGCGCCGAACATCAGCGAGAAGGCGGAGCTCAATGCCTCGCGGATCGCCATGGCGGTGGCTATTGCCGGGGCCGGTTATCTGGGGCTGAATCCACCGGGCTTCGCTGCGGGTACCGTGGCCCTGGCCTTTGGGTTGGCGGCGTCTTCCATCTTCCCAGCGCTGATGATGGGCATTTTCAGCAAGGGTATTACCAAGGAAGGGGCTATCGCCGGTATGGTCGGCGGTATCGGTGTAACGCTGCTGTACGTGTTCCAGCACAAAGGGATTATGTTTATCCCGGGCACGGCCTTCCTGGGTGATATGCCGGCGAACTGGTTCATGGGTATCGAGCCCAACGCCTTCGGTGTAGTTGGTGCTATCGTCAACTTCGGCGTGGCTATCGGCGTATCGAAGATGACGGCGGAGCCTCCGCAGGAAGTGCAGGAGCTGGTGGAAAGCATTCGCATACCCGCGGGTGCCGAAGCGGCGGTCGATCACTAAGATCTCTGGATTGTGACAAGGCTTCGAGCCGAAGCCGCTATCCACTAGGATCCTCAAGGGGCGCGGTTTACCGAGCCCCTTTTTTTGTCATGAACGCGGGCCTTAGGCCGCCCAGGTAAGGAAAGGGAAATGCTACGTAATCGACACGTCATTACCGCCATGTTAGTGGCGCCCCTATTGGCCATTTTGGCCTGGTTCGCCGTGGGTAATCTGGTGGGTGAGAAGGCCGCACCAGCGCGGGCCGGCGATGCTTATCCGCTGGTGGAGAAAAGCAATTGTCGCTATGAAAGCGGTTCCTGTGATTTGCAGAATACCGATCTTCGGGTAACGCTGAGCTACAACGACCAGGGCGAGGGTAGTCTGCACCTTAGGGCTTCCCATGAGCTTGACTCGGTGCTTCTGTCTCTTGCTCTCAATGGGGAGGAGGGCGCACCCATGCCGATGCTCGCGCAGGGGGATGATGGTCTAAGCTGGCAGCTGAGCCTTCAGCGGCGGCCGGGTCCTCAGCAGCGTTTTCGCGTGGTGTTGATGCGCAATGGCACGGCGTTCTTTGGCGAGGCCTCAACTACCTTTCTCCAATTGAATGAGAGCTGATCATGACGGATAAAGCCCTGGGTGAGGATCCGGCGGAGTTAGAGGATGTTGTCGAGTTTCTCCGTGGTTCTCTACCCTTCAATGAATTGGATGACGAGAACCTCGCCGACGCCGTGGCGACCCTGCGGGTTTCCTACCACCGTCACGGTGAACGTTTTGACGTTGACAGCCCTCGACCGGGTCTGCGGGTACTGCGTTCGGGCGCGGTAGATATCCGAGATCAGGACAATAAACTCCTGGATCGCCTTGGGGAGGGGGAGAGTTTTCACATCGGTGGACTAAATGCTGAAAATGGCAATGTGGTGGCCACGGTAATCGAAGACGCGCTGGTTTACCGCCTGCCCGATGAGGCCTATCGAGAACTCCGCGGTAAGCATCGCGGCTTTGATCGCTATTTTTCTGGACAGCGCAGTCGTCGATTGCGCCGTGCCGCCCGGTTCCAGCCCGAGCCCCACGCCTTGCTGGCGCCGGTCCGTTCCGTGATGACCCGAGACCTGCTTACGGTTCCTCCTCAGGCCAGTGTCCATCAGGTTGCCGTCGCCATGGCCCACCGGCGTGTGTCATCGGCCTTTGTCGTGGAGGACGAAGCTCTTCGCGGCATCATTACGGATCGGGATTTGCGTACGCGAGTCCTCGCTGCAAGCTTGCCTCTGGACACGCCCGTGGGAGAGGTAATGACTCCTGATCCAGAAGCGATCAGTGCAGACGAGTCCCTATTCACTACAACCCTGCGCATGACCCAGCGCAGCTATCACCATCTGCCGGTGCTGGAAGAAGGCCGCCTCGCCGGCGTGGTAACAACTTCAGATCTCATCCTGGCACGGCGCGATGATCCGGTTTATCTCGTGCAGCATATTTCCCGCCAGCACAGTGTTGAGGGTATCCGCGAGCTTGTGGAGGGTATGGCCAACCTCATGGTTCATTGGGTTAACGGTGGTATGCCTGCCCAGCAGGTGTCGCAGCTGTTAACAGCTATCTCCGACGCTGTCGCGACCCGCTTGATCGGTCTTGCGGAGGAGGAACTTGGGCCCGCACCGGTGCCCTGGTGTTGGCTGTCCTTTGGGTCGCAGGCTCGTTCGGAACAACTTCTGGGTGCCGATCAGGATAACGGTATCGTCATCGACGACAGGGCTACCGATGAGGATCTGGCGTGGTTTCGCGAGTTAGCCACTCGGGTCTGTGATGGGCTAGCGCTGTGTGGTTACAAGTATTGCCCCGGTGGGATCATGGCGACCACCGATCAATGGTGTCAGCGCCTCGAAACTTGGAAGGAAACGGTTCGCAGTTGGACTCGAACACCGACCAACGACGCGGTGATGCGCGTGAGTATCTTCTTTGACATTCGCGGTATCTCCGGCGAGGCGACGCTCGCCGATGCCCTCCAGGAAGAGATGCTGAAACAGGCCGGAAAGAATTCGATCTTTCTCGCCGCCCTTGCCGCCAGTGCCCTGGGCAACAAGCCACCCCTGGGGATCTTTCGCCGCTTCGTCGTCGATCGCGATGGGGAGCATCGGGACAGCCTGGATATCAAAAAGCGCGGCGTATTGCCGGTGACGGAAATCGCCCGCCTTCACGCTCTCGCTCGGGGAGTAGTAGCGGTGAACACGGAAGAACGTCTCAATGCCCTGGGGAAGGGCGAGTTCATGACCATGGTGGACTCCCGGAATCTAATGGATGCCCTCCATTTCGTGCAGCGCGTACGCATGCAGCATCAATGCGAACAGGTGCTGGCTGGCGAAACTCCCGACAACTACATTAATCCGCGGAAGTTGCCACGGCTGGCCAGGGAACAGCTTAGGGATGCGTTTACCATCATCGACGAGGCGCAATCCGCTGTGCGCCAAACCTACCGAGCCGGTATGGGCTGATGTGGGATCTGCGTCTTCGACGTTGGCGCTGGTTGCGTCGTTCCGGGGTCGATGAGCGTTTGCAAACGATCTGGGCCGAGAGTTTGCCAAAGCGCCAGCGGCTCCTTGAAGACGTGGTGTTTCTGGTCTGCGATGCGGAGATGTCCTCCCTGAACCCTGAGGAAGGCGAGGTCCTTAGTCTGGGCTGGGTGCGTGTGGAAGGGGGAGAGATTTCTCTGAATTCGGCGCGTCACTGCCTGGTGCAGAATCAGAATTCCGTGGGCCAAAGCGCAACGGTTCATCGCTTGCGAGACTGTGAGCTTGCGGCGGGGGGGAGCCTGGAAGACGCTCTTGCAGCCCTGTTGAGCGCCGCCCGGGGCGGCGTATTGGTGTTTCACCACGCGCCCCTGGATATGGCGTTTCTAAATCGCGCGGCTAAACGCTGTCTCGGTGGACCCTTGCTGTTGCCTGCCGTTGATACGCTGGCTCTGGAAAAGCGTCTTATGGAGCGACGAGAGCAGAGTATCCCCCAGGGCGCTCTGCGCCTCCAGGCCTGCCGAGAACGCTACGGGTTGCCGGCCCACCATGCCCACAACGCTCTAACGGACGCTCTGGCCACGGCGGAGCTGCTATTGGCCCAGTGTGCGGCGCGGGGGCCCCGGTTGCGTCTCGGCGATTTGCTATGAGCGTTGTGCGGTGAATGCTGTGCGGTGAATGTTGGGCGCAGGCTCCAGGGCTCGCTCAAGAGGATCGCTGGGCAGCCAGTTCCATGCTGCGGCGGGGATCGATGAGCCGAATGCTCCGCTCTTCGAGCGCCTTCTCCTCGGCACCGTCGATGATCAGAGCCTTGAGTTCGGAAACCGTAAGCTCTGGGTATTGAGCGAGGAGTTTGCCGGCCAGGTTGGTCACCTGGGGTGAGGACATGGAGGTGCCGTTGAACGCGATTCGGTTGCCGCCGGGTACGTAGCTCTCTACTTCGAAACCGTTGCCGTAAACATCGACTTTTCCCAGACTGGTGAAGCTCGTTTCGTCGCCCGCACTGTCCACAGCACCGACCGTGAGCAAATTGGGATACTCGTAGCTGCTCGGGTAAAACTCGTCGAAGCGGATATCGTTGTCTGAGTTCCCGGCGCTGGTGACGAAAAGAATATCCGGTGATTCGGCGATGGCGCGCCGTAAGGCAGCGTCACCAACGGCGTAGATCTCTCGGGCCAGGGCTTTTCGTTCTTCGGCCGTGCCGCCGGCGGCGTTCGCTTCCAGGGCCTGTTCGATGCTGCGCAAAGATCCACCCCAGCTCATGTTTACGACCCTTACACCGTTAGCGCGAAAATAGGCAGCAACTTCCAGGAACATGGCGGCCTCGCGATGGGCAAAGGCCAGGGTAGGAGTTTCGGGGATCAGCGTATGGCCATAGGTCATACGGGTGTGCATCAAGCGTGCGTGGGGGTTACCTTCCGCCGCGATACCACCCACGTGGGTCCCGTGAGCGTAGTTGGCATAGGCTGACAGAGACTCCAAAAAGCCCTTCACTTCTTCCTGAGGCAGCTTGGCCATCAGGCCGCGGACCTCGCTGGCTTCATCGCTGTTTACATTGAACTGAATATCCCCGAGACCCTTAATGCGACGCTGAAGGTCGTTAACGTCTTCATTCACGGCGCCAATGGGGTAAAGCGCTTCGACGACCTTGTTGGCGTGAAGGTCGTAAGCGATGCCGTGTCGATCATCGATAAAGCCGTTGTCGTCATCGTCGATGCCGTTGTCGGGAATTTCCTTGTCATTGACCCACAGTTGCTGGGTCCCGGAGAAGATCTCTGTGTCTAGACCGCTGTCCCAGATGGCCAGGGTTACCGGGCTGCCTTCCTGGGTATTCGCAAGGTCAATCTGCCGCGCTTCCCAAATGTCGGGTTTTTCCACGCGATTCGCATCTATGGTGTAGGACAGCACCTCGTTCACGGCGCTCGCCACGGGGATAAAGTGGTCCAGAGTAAAGCTGGCATTGACCAGGGAGGCGGCAACGTCGTAGCTCACCAGTCCGTTGTTGCCATCGGCGATAGGTTGGTAATTGGATTCCACGCTTCCCAACACCAGTGCGCGGCTGAGAATTTCCGTACGTCCTTTAAGGCGCTCCAGGTTGGCTTCTACCGTTGCGTAATCCAGGACTTCCACGCGTTGCTGCAGAGCTTCGGCAACAGCTTCCGTCGATGTCTTTCCCGCCAGGCGGGTAGTGGCGATGGCCTCGCCGAGGAGTCCCATGGTCAGACGATTTGCTTCCTTGCTTTCCAGGGATCGGCGTTTGGCCAGGTGGTCCAGGTAGCCCTGCCAGTCTTCCTCCAAAAGGGCAACGGAACCGAGGAGGGCGTGGAAATCCTGGACCGTGGTGTTGTCACGGATATCGTAGGTTGCCAGGTCACTCTCGATGTCTTCGCGTATTTGCTGTGCGAGTTGCAGCAATGCCGCGCGGTTCTCGGGTTCGTAATAAGCCGTTACGGGGAGATCCAGAGTGTAGCTGTGTCGGGGAAGGTCGTCTTTGCGCTCGATAAGCGGCCGAGTTTCAGCTGCGGCAACCGATTGAGCGAGGGGCAAACAGGCTAAGACTGTAGTCAGGGCAAAGGCGAGGGCGCCGCTGCGCGCACGCGCAGATGGGGGCGACAAGGTAGCAGCTGTTTTCATGAGCGTATCCAGATCATTGTTGTCGGTGGCCGACGCCACCGGGGCCAGCGTTTTAGCGCGGTTTCAGAGTTCATGGCCTTCGAACCAGAGCTTGCGAAGACCGGTGAGCGTTCCGTCGTGTACCGAGCATAGGCTGCGCAGTGTCAGAGACCCGGCCCCTCAGCGCAAGGGGCTGGAGCCCCGATGAGCTAGAGTGGTAGCTCTACGCGTCGAAAGGCCTGGAGAGGGTGAGGGTAGCGCTGCGCTGATCAGTGCTTGCCGGAGGGCTCCAGTCCCCAGCTGGTATCGCTCCAGAGCTGGTCGACGCGACGATCTCGCCCACAGGCGCGACGATAATAGCCATAGCGCAGAGGGTTTTTGTCCGCATACTCCTGGTGATACTCCTCCACGGGCCAAAAGCGGCCGGCCGGCAGTATTTCCGTCGCGACGTTGTCTTCGGGAAACAGGGCATCGACCTGGTCGCGGGTGGTTTCCGCCAGGACTCGCTCCGTATCGTTGCCGACAAAGATCGCGGTTTTATAGCTGAAGCCGCGATCACAGAACTGTCCCCCTGCGTCGAGGGGGTCTATATGTCGCCAGAAGTATCGGAGCAATGCGTCGTAGGTGATTATCTCGTCGTCGTAATTGACCTCTACGGCCTCGTAGTGGCCCTCGTGATTACCCCGGTAGGTGGGGTTTTCCAGAGTCCCTCCCGTGAAGCCAGAGATAACGTCACCCACGCCCTCAAGCTTTTGAAAATCAGCCTCCACGCACCAGAAACAGCCGCCCGCGAAATAGGCTTTGCGGTTTTCCGCGTGGGTAAGGCTACTCGTGCATACAGCGATGCCCAGGAGCAGAAGGGTGGAAAGAGGTTTGAAAAGCCGGAGGGAGCAGGGGGCCATGAGCCAGAAGATCCTTTGAATCAGTGGTCCTACTTTGGCAGGAGCGACGGGAAATGGTTCCCGTCGCTCTCCGGTTGTTCAGGCCGCGTCCAGAAGTCGGGCTTTTGCCGCGTTGTACTGCTCCGTAAGGCGAGCGACAAAGTCCGCGGTGGACCCCAGGGTTTTCACCGCTCCGATTCCCTGACCGCAGCCCCAGATGTTTTTCCAAGCTTTGGCGTCGGTGTTGCCACCGGAACCAAAGTCCATTTTCGACGGATCGCTCTCCGGCAGATTGTCGGGATCCAGACCGGCGTCACGAACGGACGGTGCTAAATAGTTCCCGTGAACGCCGGTAAATAGATTGCTATAGACAATATCTGAGGAGTTGTAATCGACGATGGCCTGTTTGTAGGCTTCCTCGGCGTTCGCTTCATCGGTGGCGATGAAGGCTGAACCGATGTAGGCGAGATCGGCACCCATGGCCAGGGCGCCCAATACGGCGTCACCATTGGCGATAGAGCCGGACAAGAGAAGGGGGCCGTCAAACCACTCACGGATTTCTTGAATCAGGGCAAAAGGTGAGGTGGTCCCGGCGTGTCCACCGGCGCCCGCCGCGACGGCGATGAGGCCGTCAGCGCCTTTTTCGATGGCCTTCTTCGCAAAACGATTGTTGATGATGTCGTGGAGGACGATCCCACCATAGGAATGGATCGCTTCATTGACAAACTCTTTCGCCCCCAGGGACGTGATGACGATAGGGGCCTTGTATTTAACGCAAAGCTCCAGGTCCTCCTGGAGCCGATTGTTGGAACCGTGCACGATGAGGTTTACGGCAAAGGGCGCCGAGGGCTTGTCTGGGTTTGCTTCGTCGTAAGCGGCCAGTTCTGTGGTGATGCGCTGCAGCCAACGTTCCAATTCCTCCAGGGGGCGCGCGTTGAGGGAGGGAAAGGACCCCACTACACCGGCTTTGCACTGCTCAATCACAAGGTCTGGATTAGAAATAATAAACAGGGGCGCACCGATGACGGGCAGGCGTAAACGGGACTTTAGGGGCTCGGGAAGGGCCATTGAGGACTCCTGTTAGAGGGTTGGCTAGTTTGCGAGGCGAAGCCTAGAGGAGTTTGTTTCTATATGCAACATTTTGCATATCATTTCTCAGGCAGGCACAATAACCGAGTTGCCTTGGGAGCTTGCAATTAGCCGTTAGGAGTCAGCACGCTTTATGGCCTTACGCTACGCCATCATGACCGCTCTGCTGGAAGATGAGCTTTCCGGTTACGACCTGGCTCGCTCCTTCGACATTTCTCTGGGTTTTTTCTGGCAGGCCTCTCATCAGCAAATCTATCGGGAGCTGCGCAATCTCAGCGATCGTACCTGGGTGAGCCACCGCGCTGAACAGCAGAAAGGGCGACCAGAGCGGCACTTGTACTCCCTCACGCCCAAGGGGCGGGCGGCGCTCGATGAATGGGTTCTGGAGAACGACCGTATGCGTCTCCAGGAAACCAAGGATGAGTTCTATATCAAGCTCTACAACCTGTCTCCAGATAGCATCGACTACCTAGCGGACCGTTTGGCGGCGCGCCGCAGCGCGATGATGGAGCGTCTGTATCTCTACGAGCGGATTCGGCGACGACACTACGACAATCCCTCGAAGCTCCCCCTCCGTCGTAAGGGCGTGTATCTCGCGCTGCTGGGCGGGATCATGCAGGGCAAGCAGTATCTCGCCTGGTGCGACGAGGCGCTGGCGATGCTCGCCTCGGCTGCGGAAGAGCTACCTGGCTCATCGTCGGACGCGGATACGGCATAATGGGCCAGGCCCCCGGTGGGGCCAGCCGAGCATCAGCCATCGCAACCGCGGCGGGAAACGCTAAACCGTTATGTACTACCAGTTTTTTGGCCTGTCGGAGGCGCCCTTTTCCATTGCCGTGAATCCACGGTACCTGTACATGAGCCCGCGACACAGGGAGGCTCTGGCGCATCTGCTGTACGGGGTTGGGGCCGGGGGCGGTTTTATTCTCTTGACCGGGGAGGTGGGCACGGGCAAGACCACCATCAACCGTTGTCTCCTGGAACAGCTCCCGGGGTCCGCTGATGTCGCTATCGTCCTGAACCCGGCGCTGGATGCCCGGGATTTGCTGGCCACCGTCTGCGAAGAGCTGGGTATCGATGTCGCCGGTGAGAGTCCGGGGCTAAAGGCCCTCACGGATAGCTTGCATCGCTTCCTCCTGGACAATCATCGCCGGGGGCGCAAAACCGTCCTTATGATCGACGAGGCTCAGCACCTGGACTTTGCGGTCCTGGAGCAGATCCGCTTACTGACTAATCTAGAGACCAACGAAGAGAAGCTCCTACACATTATCCTTATCGGTCAACCGGAGCTTGCGGAAAAACTCGCCAGACCCGAACTTCGGCAACTCAATCAGCGCATCACCGCGCGGTTTAATCTGGGGCCCTTATCGGTAACAGAGACCTCGGCTTACATTCGCCATCGTCTCCAGGTGGCGGGTCTTCCTCCGGGACGAGAGTTGTTTTCTCCATCGTTGCTCGGGGCGGTACACCGGCAAAGCCGGGGAATTCCCCGCCTGATCAATTTGCTCTGCGATCGCATGTTGCTGGGTGCCTATGGAAAGAATCAGCCCAGGCTTGATCGTGGCCTGCTGCGCCAGGCCGCACGAGAGGCTCTCGGCGAGGACCCCAGGGGCCAATCTCACAGGAGATGGTTAACCTTGTTTGCCGCCGGTGCGATGGTGCTGGTCGTGCTCGCCTTCTGGTTGGCTTTACCCGACGGTAATGAATCTACTTACCTCGCTGGCGAAGAGAATTCGAAGCTTGCTGCGTCGTCGCCCGATCCGATGGATGGGGACGGTTTGGAAAGTTTAGAAAGCTTGGGAAGAGACAAAACCGCGAACGACAACGTGGAAGGAATACAGACTACCGAAGCAACGGGGCCAGGAGCACTCGAGGAGTCTCGCCGGGAATTGCCTGCGACAACGTTCCGCGATTCACCTATGACCCTTGCCGAGGAAGCCTGGCGTTTGTCTCCTGCGGAAGGCGCCGCCTTGCTGGCGGAGCTCTATGGCCTCAAGACCACGACCCCCGTAAGTGGTCTCTGCGAGCTTCCCTTGCCGACGGATTTGCGCTGTACCACCGGGGAAGTGCAGAGCTGGGAACAACTGCTGGCCGATGGTCGCCCGGCGCTCCTGGGCCTGGTCGATGAGCGACGTTTTGAGAGTCGTGCTTTGTTTGTCGGGGTGGAGGGTGAGCTAGCGGTCCTGGGAAGCGAACGCGGTCTGCAGCGCGTGCCCCTGGAGCAAGTTGCGACCCAATGGACTGGTACCTTCTGGCAGCTATGGCGCCGCCCCCTGGGTGTAGATCGGGTGCTGGCTTTGGGGGATGAGGGCGGTGATGTCCGCCAGGTGGCTGCACTGTTTGCGCTCCTGGATGGTCAGGACGAACCCCTGGCCTCGAACCGCTTCAACACTCGTTTGGAAACTCGCGTGCGATTGTTCCAGCAGGAAAAGAACCTGGCGGCCGACGGGGTATTGGGGGAGCAAACACTGCGTGCTTTAGCTTTGGCCGCAGGGATCGATGTGGATCGCACCCAAGCCCAGGCCTTCTTCAATGGCAACGAAGGCAAGGGTTCTTGATGGAGCGCGTGGAGAGGGTTCCGGGGAAGGCCTTTGACTCGGATCCGCGGGGAGGTGTCGAGTCATGTCCTTGATTCTTGATGCCCTGGCACGCTCGGAGCAAGAAAAACGTCAGCGTGAAAAGGACGCTCCGGATCTGCTGACACCTGATTTGAACGCAGCGCCATCGTCACGTAGACCATGGCTCGTTCCGGGTCTTGCGGCGCTAGTGGTTCTACTGTTGTTGCTCTTGTTGTGGGTCGTCCTGGGTTCTTCTAGGAAGAATCAGACCGAGCCCACGGTATCGGCTCCCGGCGCTGCAGCGACGCTGGACCCGATACAACGCGAAGCACTGGATGAGTCCCCCGAGGTGAGCGGAGCCCCGAATTTGCAGAACCGTGGGGAGATGACGGAAGCGAATCTTCCTGGGAGAGTGGATACGTCGGCGCGAGATTTCATCGCGGACGCTGCTGGCCCGACCCCGACCCCGACCCCGACCCGCGCAGCCAATTCCGGCTCAGCGGCTAACTCAGTCCCGGCCCAGGACGCAGCTCCGACCACAACAGCGGGAGCGGAGGATAGGAGAGCATCTCCCTCGGGTGTCATTGCGGCTTTGTATCGAGACAATAGCACTGCGGATACGACGGCGGAGACTACTTCCCCGGCGCAAACACGAGCTTCTGAACCCCCAGAAAGTCGTGGTGACGCCGCGTTGTCTATCGCGACCCAGGAATCCGTAGGTGATGTTATCGATCTCGGTCGTGTTCTGCGGGAGGTTCGAGCGGAGCAGGCGGCAGGTGAGCTTGAAGCGCATCCTGTGGCGCTTCTGGCGGAGCAAAGCAAACAGTTTCGCGATAGCGTACCCACCCTCATGTATCTGCGCCACGACTATCAGGGTAGTGGCCCCTCTACGGTGACCATCAACGGTCAGGTCCTGGCGGTGGGTGGCCGCACCCGGGGCGTCGAGGTGCGAGAAATCCTCAAAGACTCGGCGATTCTTCGCTTCCAGGGTACGGAGTTTCGTCTCCGAGCCCTCAACAGTTGGGTGAATCTCTAGGCCAGTTTAAGGCTCAGATCCAACCGCCGAAAACTCTCGGTTTGCTGTTGTAACTCTTGCCAGGTCAGGGGGTGCTGCGCCAACCAGTCCTCGGGAAAGGTCAGAGTGATGCTGCGCCCCGTCGCATTAATGGTGAAGTCTGGTAGCTGTTCCAGTTGTTCCACGTACTTGAAGGTCGCGGCGAGGCGGAGTAGGGCAACAAGACGCTGGAGTCGAGGCAGGCTTTCCGCCTCGACGTCGGTGAACAGTTCGGGACGGATCTTCCCTTGTTGGCCGGCGACGATAACTGCCATGTCTTCCTGTTCCTGCTGGGAAAAGCCCGGGAGATCGGAGTTTTGCAACAGATAGCTGCCGTGACGATGGTAGTGCTTGTGGGAGATGGCTTTGCCGATCTCGTGGCTCAGGGCCGCGCGACCAAGGAGTTCTCCATCTATGGATGAGAGCTTCCAGCTTTTATGGGTGGCGGTAAACAACATGCGCGCCCGGCGGGCGACGACCTGGGCGGTGTCTTCCTCGACGTGATATCGCTGCATCAGGGCGAGGATGCTGCGCTCGCGGACGTCTTCATGTTCCAGTCGTCCCACGAGATCGTAGACCACCCCTTCGCGGAGAGCGCCCCGGGAGCTGCGCATCTCTTCGATATCCAGTACGTCGAAGATGGCTTCCGTAATGGCTAGCCCCGCGGCGATAACCGAACGGCGGTTTGAACTCAGGCCATCGAGTTCAATGTCTTCAAAGCGTTCAAAACGGAGCAGGGCTTTGCGCATGCGCTGTAAACCCTTACGGGTGATGGGGCCCTCACTCCAGTCCTGGGCGACGAGTATTCCTTCGATGGCCTGGAGAGTTCCCGAGGACCCCACGGCTTCCACCCAGTGCCTGGCACTGAAGTCTTTGCGGATATGCGTCACTTCGATGCAGGCCTTTTCGTAGGCCCGATTGTAGTTACGCTTGCTCAGACGACCGTTGTCGAAATAATCGCGGCTGTAGGACACGCAGCCCATTTGTAAGCTCTCCATGGCCACGGGCTCAAAGCGTTCGCCAATCGCAAATTCCGTGCTGCCTCCTCCGATGTCCACCACTAGGCGAGATTGGGAGTCATCGGCCAGCGTATGGGCAACGCCGAGGTAGACCAGGCGGGCTTCCTCGCGGCCATAAATCACTTCCACGGGGGCGCCGAGGATACGCCGAGCGTGTTTGGTGAAGTCTCGTCGGTTCCGCGCCCTGCGCAGAGCGTTAGTACCCACCACGCGGATGCGTTCGGGCTCGACGCTTTGCAGGAGTTGGGCAAAACGCCGTAAACACTCCAGCCCCCGTTCGATAGCAGTATCACTAAGCACCCCGTCTTCGAGACCGGCTGCAAGTTGAACCTTCTCGGAGAGGGCCTGGGTGGGCCGGATTTCTCCGTGTTCAATGCGCGCAATAATCAGATGAAAGGAGTTGCTGCCCAAATCCACGGCGGCCAAAAGACTGCCATCGGTGAGGCTCTCGCGATTGTTTTCGATCAAGGAAAGGGACTCTTCGATTTTTCCCAGGCGGAGCCCAGTTTACCGTAGGCCCGGTGCCAAAGCAGGGCCGGGACGGAGGAAAACCCGGCTATTTTCCCCGAGCTGTAGCCCCATTGCGTTACCCAGGCCGACGCGGTACTCGCCGGGGCATGGCGGCGAGGAGTTCATAGCCTATGGTGTCGGCCCCTTGGGCGACTTCGTCGATACCCGGATCTTCACCCCATAGGATGGCCTGGGAACCTGTTTTTACTGCGGCGTGTTCCGTCACATCGACGGTGATCATATCCATGGATACGCGGCCAACGAGGGGCAGTCGTCGCCCTTCAATTAGTACAGGCGTACCTTCTCGGGCGTGACGGGGATAGCCATCACCGTAACCTGCGGCAATGGTGGCGATGCGGGACGGGCGTGGGGCGGTCCATCGACCTCCATAACCCACGGTTTCACCAGCAGCCACTTCTCGGGTGCTGATTACCTCCGCGCAAAATTCCATGGTGGCCTTGAGCTGGAAATCATCGGCGCGACGGGCGGCGAAGGGGCTGCCGCCGTAGAGCATGTAACCAGGTCGAACCCAGTCCCGGTGGCTATCTGGTCGCGTGAGGATCGCTGCCGAGTTGGCGAGGGAATGGGGGCCTTCGAGAGACGCAACGGTATGGTCAAAGGCGGTGGTTTGTTCTGCGGTAAATGGGTGCTCCGGTTCGTCGGCCCGGGCAAAGTGGCTGCAAAGCACGGGTACCGCGTTGGGAAGACAGGCCCGCAGACGGGCGTAGCTTTGGGGGACCTGGTCACAGGAGAAACCCAGTCGATGCATCCCTGTGTCGATCTTTAGCCACGCCGCAGGGCGATCCTCAGGACGCTGAGCTTCGAGCCATTTGAGCTGCCGCTCCTCGCTAAGGCAGAGGGTGAACCGATGCCGGACGGCCTCGGCCACCTCGGTTTGGCTGTGGGGCCCCTCGAGCAACAACACAGGCTTGTCTACATCTGCCTCGCGCAGAGCGAGGGCTTCCTCGATACAGGCTACGGCGAAGCCCTCCACAACCTCAGCGATAGCGGTTGCCACGGTCGAGATCCCATGGCCGTAGCCGTCGGCCTTCACGCAGGCCATGATGTTTGCCCCGGGGGCGAATTCGCGGACTCGCTGTGCGTTGTGTTTTAGGCGCGCAGGGAAGACGCGCGCGATGGTGGGTCGGCTCACGTCAGTAGTCGTAACGATGTTTACAGAACAGTTCCTGGGCTTCGAGCCAGACGTCGCCAACCTCTCCCGTTCCCACGGCCCGCCCTTCGATACTGACCACCGGAGCGACTTCCTTGGATGAACTGGTCAGCCATACTTCGTCGGCCTGGTCGACTTCTCGACGAAGAATGACCCGTTCTTCAACGGTCCGGGAGCTATGTTTGCGCAATATATCCAGGAGCATGAGGCGAGTGATGCCCGGCAGTTTTTGGTGGTCGAGCTGCGGCGTGGCGATCACCCCATCTTTGACCACGAAAACGTTACAGGCCGCCGCCTCTGTCAACTCATCGTCGGCGTTGAACAGCAGGGTCTCTTGATAGCCCTGTTCATGGCCATGCTGGTAATGCATAACGTTGCCGAGCAAGGACGTAGACTTGATGTTACAGCGCTGCCACCGCAGGTCACGGGTTGCGGAAACGGCGTAACGCGGGGTTATGGCCTTATCCGCTACCGGCGGAGGCGGTAGTTCGAAAGCGAAGGCGTAGATCGTCGGGCTTATGGAGGTGGGCATGGCGTGATGACGTTTCCTGTCTGCACCGCGACTGATCTGGATATAAATGCCCAGGTATGGAGCATCGTTTTCACGGGCTAGTCGGGCGACGATATCGCGCCAGGCCTCGAGATCCAGCCGAAGATCCAGCTGGATACCATCGAGACCTTCCTGCATGCGCTCCAAATGGGGGGCAAACCCCACGGGTTTGCCTTCGTAGCAGGGAATAACCTCGTAAACGCCGTCGCCGAAAAGAAAGCCTCGGTCCATCGGCGAAATGCGCGCCTCTTCCATAGGCAGGTAGTTGCCGTTGAGATATACCGTGTTCACCCTCAATCCCTCGTCAAACGTATTCTATTGTCGGGCCGCCCCGGCACTCAGCTCTTGTAGTCGGTCCAACACTTCAAGACCGTCGCTGAGCGGTAAGCCATCCTCGGTCAGCGTGTTCTCCCGGGTTACGCCGTCGACGCTGCCGTGATGGGAGAGGTAGGTCAGAATGCCCTCGTGATCCACGTGCTCTAGTAAAGCTCGATCACATAGGATCTCCAAGAGGGCTATTAGTCCATAGGCGCCCCAATTGGACACGTCGGCCACCAGAAGCTCATCGCAAGAGGTCGCCGCGCCGCGGATGTCCAAAGCGGCTACTTCATCGTGTACCCGGCCCATGCCAATCTCGTTGCCGCCGTCACCGATGGCGATGGTGGGACAGGGCGCCTCCGTCAGATAGTAGTCGAACACCGCGCTCTGGGCGGAAATGTCCTCGCCACGCATGTTGTAGTAGCGACCATCTGCGGCCAGGCCCGGTCTCTCAATGGAAACGACCGCGTCGGGTGCGATACGCGCCAGGTTTGCTTTGGCCTCTCGTCGCCCCTCGTGTATATCGAACGCTTTTAGTTCGATCATTTGGAACTCACCGGCAAGGGCCTTGGCCAGGGGCGCGGCGCAGGCCAGGAAGCAGTCCTTGCCGAGACATGTGAGGGCCTGGTAAAGAGCGATGGCGCCCAGGGGGCCGTCGGTTTCGAAGGTGTCCGCCACGGGAAATCCCGTGCCGATTATGACCGTCTCGGCCGCTGCGAGAGTTCGCGCGGCGCGCAGATAGTAGCCCGCTTCCAAGGCCGGTCGCAGCCTGGCCATACCGCGTAGGTTGCGTTCCACGAGAAGTGCCTCGATGGCTTCAGAGGTGGCGTGTTCGGTCATCATCCTGGGGCGGTTTCGTAGCGTCGGGACTGTTCAAATACCTGGGCGAGATGGAGGGCGTTGTGCGCGCGATGCTCCGTGATGGGCGAGAAATTTACGGTTGCTCCCGGGCGCAGTTGTGCCAGGGCGATACAGTCCAGAGACAGGGCCGTGCCCAGCTTGGGATAACCGCCAATGGTCTGTCGATCGTTCAGCAAGACAATGGGTTGCCCGTCGGCGGGTACCTGGATCGCCCCCGGCGCGATACCCTCGGAGAGAATGCCGTTCAGGTCACAGGCGATAACCGGGCCCTCCAAGCGATAGCCCATGCGATCACAGCGGTCCGAGACCTGATACTCCCCGGCGTAAAACCGTCGCTGTTCAAGGCGCGGAAACGCTGCCTGCTGATAGCCGGGGATGACGCGCACGATGGCTCTCTTGGGATATTGAGGGCGATGAGCGGGAGGGAGCCAGAGCGCCGGCGTAGGTTTGGCCGGTGTCCGGGGTAACTCGTCCCCGGGTGACAGCCGTTGTCCGTTGATCCCTCCGATCCCCTCGCGAACGACGGTGGCGGTGCTGCCAAAACTCTTCGGGATGGCAAAACCGCCACGGATAGCGAGATAGCTGCGACAACCGTGCTCACTGAATCCCAGGTTTAGGAGCTGGCCCGCGCGAAGAGACAACACGGTCCACATGGGACGTTCTTCTCCGTCGCAAAGCACCGGTAGGGTGGCCCCGGTGATGGCGACCTGCACATCCTCCATGGCTTCCACCTCCAGTCCACCGAAGCTGACTTCGATGAGGGTGGCTTGGGTGGAGTTTTGCAGCAGGCGATTGGCAATGGCAGCTGCTATGGGGTCCATGGGACCACCCGTGGTGAGACCCAGGCCGGCCTGGCCAAAACGTCCGCGATCCTGGAGGAGGCTGAGGAGTCCCGGTTGGCGAATCACGAGACCGTTCAAAGTTCACCTCCAAGGGCCAGAAATCGATCGCGATCGATGGCCTCGAAGCGCACTCGGTCTCCCACCCGCACGGGCATGGGTTGCTCGGCCTGGGGATCAAACATGCGTAACGGCGAGCGACCAATAAGATTCCAGCCCCCCGGTGAGGGCGCAGGGTAGATCGCCGTTTGACGGTCGGCGATGGCCACTGCACCGCGAGGGACACGCTGACGAGGTGTGGCTTTGCGCGGAGCAGCGATCCGTTCGTCCACATCGCCAAGGTAGGCAAAGCCCGGTGCGAAGCCTATGGCGTAAACGCGATACTCCTGATCGCTATGGAGTTTGGCCACCTCTTCCCAGGCCAACCCCGCATGCTTGGCCAAGGCTTCAATGTCTTCTCCGCATTCGGGATCGTAGTACACGGGGATGCTTACCAGGGTCCCTGTGGTCACCGTCTGCGCCGGCAGGTTCGAGGCTGTTTCGCGAACCAGTTGGCTGACCTGGAAGTGGTCCGTGCGCAGGGGATCGAAGAGCACCAGCAATGACGCATAAGATGGAATCAGATCCACCAGCAGATCGGCCATGGATTGGGCAAGGGCCTCGCCCAGGGCCTGTACTCGTGCAGAAACCTCGGGTGAGCTTTGCTCGCCGAGGTAAACGATCAACGCCGATTCCCCGGCGATGTGTAGCTGCGGGTAATCAGACATTCGTGATAAGGGCGCGAATCTCGCGGATAGCCTGGACACCCGCGGCGTTGTCGCCATGAACGCACAGGGTATCCACGGCCAGGGGCAAACGATTTCCCGATACGGTGGTTACGGTCTGATCGCGGACCAGCTCTTCAACCTGTTTCATCATCCGCTCGTGATCGTGAACCGCGCCCGGCTTCCGCCGCGATAGCAGGCGACCATCGTCGTCGTAGCAGCGGTCTGCAAAGGCTTCGAACCAGAGCTCGATACCAACCTCCGAGGCTTCTTGCTGGTAAAGCTCGGCTTCCGCCGTGGCCTGGAGCATCAGGCGCAGGGGGCGGGAATAGCGGGCGATCGCGTCCATAACGACACCGCGAACCTCCGCCTTGGCCATCATGTCGTTGTACAGGGCTCCGTGAGGTTTTACGTAATCTATCTGGGTGCCGTTGATCGCTGCCATGCCGTCGAGGGCGGCAATCTGGTAATGAAGGGTGCTGCGCAGTTCGTCGGCGGATAAGGCCATGCTCCGTCGACCGAAGCCCACCAGATCGGGGTACGCCGGGTGGGCGCCAACGGAAACCTTGTGGCGCGCGGCAAGCTGAAGGGTTTTTTCCATGGTCAGCGGGTCGCCCCCATGAAAGCCACAGGCGACGTTCGCTTGATCCAGATGCGGCATGACTTCTTCATCCAGTCCCATGGTCCAACTGCCATAGCTCTCGCCAAGATCACAATTCAGTAACATTCGCTAACTCCCCGAAGGTGCTTGTCTAGAGTATCGCCAGCTCGGCGTTGCGTTTGTCCGTGACCAGCATACAGCCGGGACTATGGGTGATGGCTACCGGCGGTGCAGCGGCCTCCAGCGCCACCTGCGGTGTTACGCCGCAGGCCCAAAAAACCGGCAACTCGTTTTCGTCGATGCGCACGGGGTCGCCGTAGTCAGGTTTTTGCAGGTCCTCAATACCTATCTGCCCGGGATCGCCCAAGTGCACCGGTGCACCGTGGACGGCAGGAAAACGGCTGCAGATTTGTATGGCCCGGATTGCATCGGCAGCGACAAAGGGACGCATGCTAACGACCATATCGCCGGCAAAAGGACCGGCGCTTTGACAGGAAATGTTGCTGCGATACATGGGTACATTGACGTTCTGGGTGACGTTTCGCACCTCAAGGCCTGCAGCGATCAGGGCCTCCTCAAAGGAGAAGGAACAGCCCAGGGCAAAGGTGACAAAGTCGTCCTGCCAGTGCTCAAGGATATCGTCGACCTCATCGACGAGCTGGCCGTCTCGGAAAATCCGATAGGACGGTACGTCGGTGCGCAGATCCAGATTGCCGAGATTGGCCAGAGCCGTATCCCCGGGATTCTCGCTGACGGCTAGCAAAGGGCAGGGTCGTGGATTGGCCTGGCAAAAACGCAGAAAATCCCCGGCCCAGTCCTGCGGGAGTATGGCCAGGTTGCACTGTACGAAGCCTGGAGCAAGCCCCGAGGTATTGCCATGAAATTCCCCGGTGCGTATCCGCTGCCGTAGCTCAGCGGGCGACAGACGCAGCTCCGAGCGTTCCCTTGTATTCACGACTGTATCCACGACCATCTTATGGTGAGACGAAAACGGCACCGCAGAGTACCTGAGCGCTGCGCTTTTCTATAGTATCCCTCCAGGGTAGGACCCCACAAAATAAGCAGGAGCAACCCATGCCCCATCCCAGCGAAACGGCTCGGACGTATCCCCACAAGCCCGCCATCATCATGGGCAATAGCGGCGAGATGGTCACCTATCGGCAGTTGGATGAACGCTCAAATCAAGGCGCCCAGCTGTTTAGGTCCCTGGGTTTGAAGGCGGGTGACCATATTGCGGTGATGCTGGACAACCGGCGGGAGTTTCTTGAGATCTGTTGGGCCGCACAGCGAGCAGGACTGATCTACACACCCATCAGTAGCCAGCTTAAGAGTGATGAAACCGCCTACATCATTCAAAACTGTGGCGCCAAGCTGTTTATCGCCTCCACCGCCGTTGCCGACGTGGCGGTCAGCGCCGCAGCGGCAGCGTCCACCTTGGAACACCGGCTTATGCTGGGTGGCATACGCGATGGCTTCGAAGCCTGGGAAGAGGCCGTGGATGGCCAGTCTGACGAGCCCATCGCGGACCAGGCCAACGGGGTGCCCATGCTTTACTCCTCGGGTACCACGGGGCAACCCAAGGGTGTGTTCGTGCCGCCCGTCGCCGACGACGTAAACACGCCTCACCCTCTGGCCGGATCTTTGGGTTTGGTTTTCGGTTTTGGTGAAGAAACCGTTTATCTTTCGCCTGCGCCGCTCTATCACGCCGCCCCATTGCACTACACCATGATGGCCCATTACCTGGGTGGTACCACGGTGATCATGGAGAAGTTCGATCCCGAGCGTTCTTTGGCGCTGATTGAAGAACACCGGGTAACCCACAGTCAGTGGGTGCCGATCATGTTTGTGCGCATGCTCAAGCTGCCCGAGGAGGTGCGCGATCGCTACGACCTGAGTTCCATGCAGTTTGCCATTCATGCGGCGGCGCCGTGCCCGGTGGAGACCAAGGAGCGAATGATCGATTGGTGGGGGCCGGTCATCGTGGAGTACTACGCGGCCAGCGAAGCTGCCGGTGCCACCATGGTCGATGCCAAGGACTGGCTGGAGCACAAGGGCACTGTCGGGCGGGCCATTCTTGGGCAGCTTCATGTAGTCGATGACGAAGGTAAAGAGCTGCCACCCGGCGAAATCGGGACGGTTTACTTCAGCGGCCCTCAAGCCTCTTTCAAGTACCACAACGAACCTGAAAAGACCGCCCAGTCCTACAACGAACAGGGTTGGGCGACCGTGGGAGACGTGGGCTATCTAGATGAAGAAGGTTATCTCTATCTCACGGATCGCAAGCATTTCATGATCATCAGCGGTGGTGTGAATATCTATCCGCAGGAGGTCGAAAACCTTTTACTCACCCATGACAAGGTCGCGGATGTGGCCGTTTTTGGCGTGCCTAACGATGAATTTGGCGAAGAAGTGAAAGCCGTGGTGCAACCCCAAAACTGGGTAGACGCAACCGATGAGGTGGCCATTGAACTCGTCGAGTGGCTTCGCGATCGCCTATCCCATGTAAAGCTGCCCCGGTCCATCGATTTTCGCGAGGCGTTACCGCGGTTGGATAATGGCAAGCTCTACAAGCGGCATCTTGTGGAGGAGTATCGGGCCGGGGCTCGGGACGACACGAGCTCCTGACCCAGAGGTAGGTCTCAGACAGCCGTCTTAGACAGGATGGGCTTTTACTTCCTCGCCGGTCATAGCCGTAGCGGTGACGTCGACCTCAGGCTTCTCGCCTTTGCGGAGGCCTTTGCGCAAGAAGGGCAGATAAAACACCGGGATCACAAAAAGTGTAAACAGGGTGCCGATGAGCATACCGGCCGTGATGGTCAGGCCAATGCTGAAGCGCGCCTGGGCACCAGCGCCCGTGGCGATGATCAGAGGTAACACCCCCAGAACCGTGGCGAAGGTGGTCATAAGAATCGGCCGTAGACGCAGTGTTGCCGCCTCGAGCACGGCCTCCCGGCGATCGGCGCCGCGCAGACTCAATTGATTGGCAAACTCGACGATCAGTATTCCGTGCTTGGCGATCAGGCCGATGAGGGTCAAGAGACCAATCTGGGTGTAAATATTCAGGGTCATGGCCCCCATGGCGATGGGTAGCATGGCTCCGAAGATCGACAGGGGAACCGCTACCAGAACCACCACGGGATCGCGGAAGCTATTGAACTGGGCGGCGAGGACCAAAAAAATCAGCAGTAGGGAAAGCCCGAAAAGTATCGGGAAGCTGGCGCTCTCCTGGACGTAGCGACGGGACGTTCCTGTGTAGCCGATGCGGAAGCCGCGGGGGGCGATTTCCTGTAGTTTTGCTTCGAGGAAGGCTAGGCCATCGCCGAGGGTATTGGGGGGCATGACCATTCCCGACAGGGTAGTGCTGTTCAACTGCTGATACTGGGATAGGACGTTGGGTTCCACCCGGCTTTCCAGGCGAATCACACTCGACAGTGGCACCAGATCGCCAGCACCTGTGCGCAGATAGTATTTCTCCAGCTCCTCCTGGGTCAGACGAAAGTCTCGACCCGCCTGGGGTATGACCTTGTAGCTGCGTCCCTCGCGGGTAAAGCGATTGATCTCCGCCTCGCCCAACATCACCGCGAGGGTGTTGGCGATGTCCTGCATGGAGATTCCCAGCCTGGCGGCCAGTTCGCGGTCAATATTGACGCTGATTTCCGGGCGATTGAAATCCAAACTCTGACTGACAAAGATGAATAGGCCCGATTCCTGGGCCGCGCGCACGAGCTCCGTGCCCACCTGCTCGACGCGATCATAGTCTGCGGTGGAGGCGACAACGAAGCTGACGGGCAGGCCCGCGTCGGAGCCGGGAAGGGAGGGGGTGCCAAAGCTGAACATTTCCATGCCGGCGATGTCCCCAAGGCGAGCCTGTACCTCTTGCTGTACCTCTTGCTGAGAGCGCTCTCGTTCTCCCCAGGGGACGAGGTTGAGCCCTCCGAAATTACTATCCGGTTGCGCCATTTGCCAGGAGGAGTTGATCTCAGGAATTTCCTGCCAGATATCCACGACTTCATCGAGAAAACGCGTGATGTAATCGAGGTTCGCGTAGCTTGGCGCCGTGCCCACGACAAAGATATGCGCCATGTCTTCTTCCGGAGCCAGTTCCTTTTGACTGACCGCGAAGAGAGCGGGCAGGCTGAGTAGAATCCCCAGGCTGAACAACAGCACAGCACCACGATTCGCCAGACAGTGGGAGAGGAGCCGTCGGTAGGCACCATTGATATGCCGGAAAACCGCATCCAGGGCATTTGCAAAAGCACCCTGGGCCTCGTGTGCGGCGAAGAAGCGCGAGGCCATCATGGGACTGAGGGTCAGGGCAACCACCCCGGACACAATGACGGCACCCGCCAGGGTCAGAGCAAACTCACTGAACAAGGCTCCCGTCAGCCCACCGATAAAAGCAATAGGCGCGTATACGGCCGCCAGGGTGAGGGTCATGGCGATAACCGGTAGGGCTACTTCCCGGGCGCCAACCAGCGCCGCATCCATCGGTGAAGCCCCTTCCTCGATGTGCCGGTGGACATTTTCCACCACCACAATGGCGTCATCGACCACCAGCCCGATGGCGATGACCATGGCGAGGAGCGTCAGTAGATTCAGGGAGAAGCCCATGGCGAGGATGATGAACACCACGCCGATAAGAGACAGGGGAATGGCGACGAGGGGAATGAGTACCACGCGCAGGGAGCCGAGAAACAGGTAGATCACCAGAATCACGATAAGCCCCGCCTCGACGAGCGTGGTGACAACTTCCTTGAGGGCCATATCGATGGCCACGGAGCCATCCCAATCCATGACCATTTCCATGTCGGCGGGCAGATTGGCTTCGATCACCGGTAAAACCTTGTGCACGGCCCGGGATACGGCCAGGGGGTTGGCGTCCGGCGCTGGTGTGATCGCTACGAACACCGCATCCCGGCCGCTACTGAAGGTGGCGATCTGATTGTTTTCGGCGGCCAGTTCCACCTCGGCCACATCCCCAAGGCGTACCTGGCGATCGGCGTCCTGGCGCACCACCAGGGCGCGAAACTCCTCGGGAGTTTGCATGCCTGTCACCGCGTCTACGACCACGCGCACCCATTCCCCTTCGGTGGCCCCGGCGGTGCTGATGACATTGTCTTTGGTGATGGCTTCACTGATGTCATTGGCGGTGATGTTCAGGGCGGCCATGCGCACGGGATCCAGCCAGATCCGCATGGCGAGGTAACGGCCACTGATAGCGGCCTTACCCACGCCCTCGATGGTGGCGAGTTCGGGTTGTACCGTGCGCAGGAGGTAGTCCGTGACCTGATAGGGCGACATCTGTTCGCTGAGAAAGGCCAGATACATCATGGCATCTTCGCTGGCCGCCGTTGAGATCACCGGGTCTCGAATATCCTCGGGTAGTTCATCCCGTCCTTCATTGACCTTGGCGATGACCTCTGTGAGCACGTCGGCGGTGTTTTCCCCAAGGCGCACGTGAACATCGATGGACGATATCCCGGGATTACTTGTCGAAGTGATGTACTCCACGCCTCGGGCGCCGGCGATATTGACCTGCAGGGGAGTGGTGACAAATCCCTGGACCGTGCGCGAGTTCGCCCCCGGATATACGGTGGTGACGGAAATAATGCTGCGCTCGATTTCCGGAAATTCCCTCAGAGTGATTTTACTCAGAGACGCCAAACCGGCGATCAGCAGCAGGGCGCTGACGACCACAGCCAGCACTGGTCGTTTGATGAATAGGTCCGTGAAAGTCATCCCTAGAGCACCGCGCGTTCGTCAATCTGTACACGGGCACCGCGGTACAACTTGTTTTGTCCAGCGATGACCACCTGCTCTCCCGCGCTAACGCCCGCTTCGATGGCCACCTGACCGTCGCCGCTGTTCAGGGTGGTCACGATCCGGGGCGTGACGTATAGGCCCTGCTCGTCCGTTTCAATCACATACACGATGTCCCCCTGGAGGGAATAGCTCACCGCCGTTTCGGGAACAAAAACCCGGCGGCTCTGCCGGTCCAGATCGATGGAGAGATTGGCAAACATCCCGGGGAGCAAGCCTTCGCCCTCGGAGAGCTCTGCCCGGAGAAGTAGATTGCGGGTATTTTCGTCAACCTGAGAGTCCACGGCCATGAGCGTCGCTGGAAAATGCTTATCTGGATACGCCGCAGTGCGTAATTCCAGACTTAGGCCAGGGCGCATCATCGGGGCGTAGCGATCGGGAACGGAGAAATCCACCTCGAGGCTTCGGACATCCTGGAGGGTCACGATGGGGTCACCGGCCTCAACATAGTCGCCCAGGCGGACCTGAAGAATCCCCAGACGGCCTGGGAAGGGCGCACTGATGCGCTTGTTTTCAAGGACGGCATCAATTTCCGCGAGTTCGGCCTGGGCGGCGCGGTAGTCAGCGCTGGACTGATCCAGTTGGCTCTGGGGAATGGAATTTTCCTTGATGAGCCGGGCGTCGCGATCATAGAGCTGTTTGGCGAGCACCAGGCGGGCATCCAGGCGTTCCCTGGTAGCCACTTCGATACGCTCATCAATGGCCAGAACCGGCTGACCGGTGGTGACCTCCTCACCGGAGCGTACGAGGATATCGGTGATGTCGCCGCTGGTCTCGGCGCTCAGGAGGATGCCCCGGGCCGCGCGTACCGTGCCCACGGCGTCGATGGTTTCACGCCAATCACGGGCCTCGGCGACGGCGGCGGCAATGGTGACCGGGGGAGGCGCGTAGTCCCCCCCAGCCAGGGCGGCGAAGCGTTGCTGGATATACAACCCCGCGCCTCCCAGGAGTAGCACCAATAGGGTGGTGGCAACAAGATAGGCGCGCACTTTCCGACCCCCTAATGAAACATTTAGTGACAGGATTTGCGGATCTTAGTGCGCCGAGACGCCATTTGCACCCCGGCGACTAACCCTGTCTAGGCAATTCGCTAGCGGAATTTGTCGCCGAGGTAAAGTTTACACTGTTCTCTTGTGCGTTATGCTCTGCGCCCAGCAAGCGTACGGAGGGAGGTAGCATGTCGTCGCGAAAGCTCAAAAAACTCGAAAAGGCCATGGACGCCGCAACCAGCTATGCGGAGTGGACGGAATCGGCGATCACCCACGATGAGGTGAGTGGCGCCAAACGCTGGCGGGATATTGACCAGAGTCGGCAGTACGACTATGCCCAGATTCGCCTCCGCCTGGATCGTTTGCGCAGTTTGCGCGTACGCGGTGATTACCAGGGTTTGTTGTTCACCCTTAATGAGGGTATCCACGGCAATATGGGCGGCATGGGGCGCGGCTCCCTCTATCGACGCGCCCGCTTTGGCACCAAGCGCCTCATAGAGCAGTACATCGACGAGATCGAAGACGCCCTGCGTTTTCTCGCAGACCTCGATCCCTCGGACATCAGCATCCAGGAAAAGATGGATTTCTTTTACCGGGCCAACATTTGTTTCGGCCGCTCGGCGCTGATGCTTAGCGGCGGTGGTGTCCTTGGTTTCTATCATCTTGGGGTGGTTAAAACCCTGCTCCAGCAAGGTTTGTTACCGCGGGTGATTTCCGGGGCAAGCGCCGGC
>DIYG01000019.1 GCA_002428935.1 Halieaceae bacterium UBA6060 | reverse complement strand
ATCTCGGAAAGAAACATGGGCACATAGTCCGCCCGCCCCTGATTGATCAGCTTGCGCGTTTCCCGACCGGCGAAAAAGCAGCGGTGGCGAAGCTTGCCCTCCAGGGCCGGCTCCGTGACGCTATGGGCATGCTCCAAATGCAGTTGCATGAGGGTGATATCACGGCAAGAGCCAGCGTGCTCCGCCAGGGCGTCGAGGAGCACCACGGGCGTCGCCGCCATGGAATGGCACCATACGTACTCGCCAGATTTAATTGCGCTGACCGCTTCCAGCGCTGTGCGGGTCAAAATCATCGAAGAGGTCCGGGAACCGGAAGGAGCGGCAAGTCTAGCCGCCGTTTCATGACAGGAGCAATCGGCGTAAGAACAAATTGAAGCTATGGGCTCCCAAGGCTCACCAGACCGGCGATAAACACTCCGTGGCAGGCCGCTGCGGTAAGGCTCAACCCGGTGCGCAGCTTAAGGTACCAATAGGGTCGATGGAGACTCTCGCGCTCATACCAGAGTTGCGCCAAATGACCGAGCATAAGCATTATAGCGGCGACCAGGGGCTGCGCCGTGAGCATGGCGGTTACCGCAAACAACACCACGCCGTTACTCACCAGGATCGTCGCCCGCTGACCGGACTGAGGTCTGGGCAGAGTTTCGCCCCACAGGGTCCCCGCCAGAAAACACAAGATGGCCGTGGAGTAGAGCAGAAAAGCGCGCTGGGAAAGGGCTCTTAGCAAGTCATCAAAAACGAGAAAACCCAGGGAAGTAGCGATGAAGGGCAGCAGACCCGCAAGGCCCAGGAGGATCATGGTCCGCGACGCTAACCGCTGTCCTTCAGCCATAAGGTCTCCCATCGGCGAAAAAAACCCGGCCAGTGGCCGGGTCAAGAATTACAACCATCTGGGGGAAAGATGGTGTGTTCCGCAGTGCTTGGGCACTACCTTTACTATTACGGGACTTACGAAGTACTGGATCACCCAGGCTCGAACAGAGGCCAGGCTGTGCTTCTGGCCGTTCTGGGGTGCGTTGCTTGAAGGCGCTCCGCTTAAGGTACTTTGCCTTAAGGTGCTTTCGGGTTCATTTTAGCGAGTGCGTCGGCCCGCGCAGTCTCAGCTTCTGCCCTGGAACGGTCTCGCTGAGCAGCTTACGTTGAGTGGCTAACGCCGGGTATCAAATCCGGTGTCTACAGCGACACGGTCCGCGAATATGCGCCGTTGTCCGCCGCACAGCGCCCGCTGCTGCGATAGCTATGCAGTCGAGATCCCGCCTCGCGTTCATCGCCGGAAGACACGCCAAACAACAGGCCGTCGATATAGCCCAGGGCCTTGGCGTAGATCACGTCGATCTGCGCCTCTCCAAAACCCTCTACCGCATTATCAAAACGCTCATTGAACTGGTCTTCGTTGAGATAGCCCAGAGCATCGTCGGCAAGGACGCAGCCCAGGCGCTCCGCCGCCGCCAGTTCCGCAGAACTCAAGGTCAGGGCCTGAACGGGACCGGAAATTAGCGCCACTAAAGCGCTGCAAGCAATGACTTTCTTGAACATAACATCATGAACAAATTGTTACCGATGGCGCACGATACCGTCACTTTGTGACAGTAATATGTACGTTGGATTACAAGCTGTGCGCCTCAGTTAACGTTGCCTGAGTGAAAGTCACTTTGGTGAAAGTCGCCTAACTGACAGTTGCCTAAGTGACAGTCGCCCAAGTCAGTTGGAAAGGACCGGCGTCAGCTCATCAAGAATCACCGGGTCATCGATGGTCGCCGGCACCTTATAGGCCTGCCCGTCGGCTATAGAGCGCAGGGTTGCCCGAAGAATCTTGCCCGACCGCGTCTTCGGCAAACGACTGACAATTTCGCAGCGCTTAAATGCTGCCACGGGACCTATTTTTTCTCGCACCAAAGCCACGATCTCATCGACAATTTGCTCTGAATCTCGATCCACACCGTCGGCGAGTACCGCCAGGCCCAGGGGTAACTGACCTTTCAACTCGTCTGCAACACCAATTACGGCACATTCCGCCACATCGGGGTGAGCCGCTAACACCTCTTCCATAGCTCCCGTAGAGAGGCGGTGCCCGGCGACGTTGATCACATCATCGGTGCGAGCCATGACAAACACGTAGCCATTGCCGTCGATGTATCCCGCATCACCGGTTTCGTAGTAACCGGGGTAGCGATCAAAATAGGCTTGCTTGTAGCGCTCGTCCGCATTCCACAGGGTCGTGAAAGTCCCCGGTGGCAAAGGCAGACGCAGGGCCAAAGCACCGATGGTATCGCCTTCCACGGGCTCCCCGTCATCGTCCAGCACTACCACCTCGTAACCCGGCACGGGGCGAGCGGGTGATCCGGGCACCACGGGCAGTTCTTCGATGCCCAGACAGTTCGCGCAGATGGGCCAGCCAGTTTCCGTTTGCCACCAGTGGTCGATGACCGGCACCGAGAGCTTGTCCTGAGCCCACTCCAGGGTATCGGGATCGCAGCGCTCACCGGCCAGGAACAAGGCCTTCAAGCTGCGCAGGTCGTACTCAAGAATGCGCTCCCCATTGGGATCAGCCTTACGGATCGCGCGGAACGCCGTGGGGGCCGTGAACAAGACACTCACCCGGTACTGCTCAATCATGCGCCAGAAGGCCCCGGCATCGGGTGTGCCCACCGGCTTACCTTCGTAGAGAATCGTCGTATTCCCGTGAAGAAGCGGTCCGTAGACGATGTAGCTGTGCCCCACTACCCAGCCGACATCCGAGGCGGCCCAAAATACCTCTCCGGGCTCTACGTTATAGATGTGGCGCATACTCCACTTCAGCGCCACGATGCTCCCTCCCGTGTCTCGCACGACACCTTTGGGCTGCCCTGTGGTTCCTGAAGTGTAGAGAATATAAAGCGGGTGATTTGCCGGTACCGGCGTGCACTCCGCCAATCCCCCATCGGCCATCACCTCGGCCCAGTCTTCATCCCGTCCAGCCTGTAGATCGGCGGCCAGCGCACTGCGCTGTAGAACAATACATCGCTCGGGTTT
>DIYG01000101.1:4823-14809 GCA_002428935.1 Halieaceae bacterium UBA6060 | reverse complement strand
CCTCGCCGAGTTGTTGTGCCACGTCTCGTCGTAACCCCAGTTGACCTTCGATGACATCGATCTCGCCTCGGAGCGCCAAAACCTCCGGGGTGTCGGACTCCCAGGGCTTCCAGAGCGGAGGTCTGGGGAGGTCCGCAAGACGGCTCCGCGCTTTGTTCAAATCGTCTTCAAGAACCGCGATTCGCGCTTCCGCATCCAGGCGAGATGCATCGATATCCGTAAGGGTGCTGCGTAGCTGGCCGGCTTCTTCGCTTTCCTGGGCGTTGATCCCCACCTGTTTTCCCACCTTCTCCAACTGGCCCTGAAACTGCTGCACCTGGGCGATGCGCTCTTCGTCTGCTGCAAGAAGAAAGGTGCGATCCACCCAGTTCGTTGTCAGAACGATGATGGGCAGCACGAGGCGTAACGCAAAGGTGAAAAGAAGAATCCGCACAAGCAAGACTCGCAGGTGAGGTCCGCCCCGAAACCAACCCAGGAGAGTTAAGGCGGCGATGCCCGTGAGGGCCAGATTTGCCAGCGGATGGGAAGCGATGAGCACCAGTAGTTGTTGTAGAGCCAGGGAGCCCAGGGCAATGAGCAGGAGCCCCGAGAAGCGTTCGATGAGGTCGTTGATGGGATCGAGCATCTCGCCCACGGTGAAAGAGACGAAGACCACATCGATCTCCGTGCCCTGGAGCACGGAAACCAGGGCATTGATGGACCGTGCCGTGGCGTAGATGGCGCCCGTGCCCAGCATTGCTTCATCGAGATGTCCGAGGGTGAGGTTGTCGAGGGTTCGGGTCCAGCTAAAGCTCAGCACTGCGATGCTCAAGAGCATCAGGGCCCAAAACGCCAGGCGCCGCTGTTTGTCACCGGCGGTTAAAGCCGCAGAGGGCGAGGCGACCCCTGTGTCATCGCGCTGGGTCATGACCTGGCCTCGCGCTCATCGCTTGCGGTGGAAGAAACGTGTTCCATGATTCGACACGTTACTCCACTCGGGGAAAAATAGTCACAGATCAGTGCGACTCAGGGGCTACTCCTTTAACTGACTACGAAGCGAGCGGGATTCCAGGTAGAGGTTTGTGCATAGGAAAGGTTGCCGCCGGCCAGGGTCAGCAGCCCTGTTTTAGGACTGACTAGTCTCCAAAATGACGCTCTGCCTTTTCGTATCGTTCCTGGGCTTCCACACTCATGGTGGCGATGGGCCGGGCCTCCAGGCGAGCAAGCCCGATTTCTTCTCCGGTTTTCTCGCAGTAACCGTAGCTGCCCTGGGAAATGCGCTCCAGGGCCGCATTGATTTTCCGGACCAGCTTACGCTCCCGGTCGCGAGTCTTTAGCTCAAGACTGAAATCAGTTTCTAGAGAGGCACGATCGTTTGCATCAGGAAAACTAATGGAGTCGTCTCGCAGGTGATCGATCGTACGATCTACTTCTTCCATGAGTAAGTCCTTCCAGCGCTGGAGAATCGTCTGAAAATGCTCCAGCTGGGCGTCGCTCATGTACTCTTCGTTTTTCTTCCGCTTGTAGGGAGTGACGCCGAAGACTCCGAGCCCAAATTCCCGGCCCCCTTTGGTCAGGGCTCCTTTTTGAGTTCGCGCGTTGGTGGATACTTTGCTTTCCTTCAAGATGTGTCCCTTACCTCTAACGTTCGCCCTCGCCGCGAAACTATCCAAAGAACGCCCTGCCGAGGAACGACCGGTGTCGAAAATCTATTCGAGTTACGATATAACATAACATTTACAGATCGCAACGGACGCTGTCGTCTGCATCGACAGATCGCCCCAATCCTGGCTTAGCGATGGCTTCCTGGATTCGGAGACCTGCTTTTGCGAGGCTGCGGTAAGCGTTCTGTTGTTAAGCAACTTGTCAGGGAAACCAGCTTCCTATGAGTCTCACCGCGGCGCGCCAGGCGTCATCTGACCATACCTCGGATGAAGCAGCTCATGTCACCTCTACGGAGCCTTCGGAACTTAAGAGAATTCTTGAGCCGGAGGTAAACCTCTGCGTTTGGCAACGATCACCGATGCAGGAGCTTAGTCGGGAGCTCTCGCTACTCCATGCCCGTCATTTGCCCGATGTACGGTGCGTAACGTCCCTGGAGACTTTTGCCGAAGACCTTGCAGGGTTACTTGGCGGCTGCGGTTTACCGGCGGAGGAGTTCGCGGCTTGGAGAGCGGATCTTCAGCGGCTGGCCCGACTGTATTTCCCTCTGGCGAGGGGGCGAAAAGTTACCTTGCGCCTTGAGACCACGGATCAGGACGGATGCCGACGCTTTCACGCCGATCGGACACACTTGCGGCTCTTGTGTACCTATCGCGGGCCCGGCACCGAATGGCTGACCAACACGCAAGTTGACCGTGACGCTCAGTACGCCGGTGCACCCAATGAAGAAATCTTACGATTTGGTGCGCCTTCGCAGCTGCAAACCTTTTGGGTGGGCATACTGAAAGGCAGTGCCTATCCCGGCAATACGGACCATGGGCTCGTTCATCGCTCGCCACCGGTCGCCAACTCTGGCCAGGTTCGGGTTCTGGTCTGCTTGGATAGCTGAGTCTGTAGCTTTCAAGCCGGATATAGCGCCGCTTAAGCTATTTGCTTGGATAGATATCGAACCACAGGTTCATGGCGCATTCCCTGTGTGTGCCGGGCGTGATCGCCAGGCCCGGGCTTGCCGATATGAACCCGCTTGCTGGCACCAGAAAGAAAAAATGCCTCTTTGGCCCGTCGACCCAGATAGCGGTCTTTGAGGGGGTCCAGCATGGGGTCTGGACCTCCCCAGGCGAACCACTGCCAGGGAAAGCGTTTGCGCTCCGTGGTACACAGCGGTGGCATTTCTAGCTCAGCGAACCCACGCTTTGCCTGGGCCAGGTTGCGATTGCAGAGATAGAAGAGATTGAGGATCTGCACGTAGGCGCCCGCGGGCGGTGCCTGCGCGGCGGCTTCATAGGCTTTTCGCACTATCGCGCGCACCGTCGGTAGAAAACGATCACCCTGGAGAATGATCGGCTGAAGGTCGCCAGTAATGCATGCAGGGGTGGCGGAACCGGGGTTTTTCCCCACGATGCAGCCTATGGCCCGATCTCGCCCCCGGGGCCGATCACAGGGCTGTAGATAAACCCGCGTATCGAAGCGCAGCATCTGCCCGCCGCGCTCCTCGAAGCGGGCCCAATACGCGCTGGATGCTACGGAGTTCAGCGCGGTGCAGCGGCCATATCTTCACGGATGGTCTTCGCCGCAAACCAGTAGTGGGTGGCGGACCAGATCATCACGGGCGGCAGTACATAGAGCATGGAATACCGCAGGGATTCCGCACCCAGGGTGGGTGCCAGGAGATCGCTGACAAAGCCCACGGTCCAGGGGCCCGCTCCGAGTCCGATAATGTTGAGAATCAGGAACAGGATGGCCGAGGCCGTTGCGCGCATCCGTGGGCTGACGATGGCGTGGGTCGTGGCGATGGTATTGCCGAGATAGGTTTGGAACAGGAGACCCGGGATGATCGCCATGATCAACGCCAGGTAGGGGCCATCCACGAGATAGACCGCCGCCATGAAGGGCACGGCGACAAAGCCGGCAATGCAGGGGACCCAGGCGTACCAACGCTTGTCACGGGGCGCCAGACGATCGGCGAGCATGCCACCGGCAAAAACGCTGATGGCACCACCGACTCCGATGATGGCGGCTAGCCAGGTTCCGAGTTCGCCTGTGGGCATCTGATAGCTGCGGATCATGAAAGACGCGGTCCAGTTGGCGACACCATAGCCACAGAAAGCGTTGAGACCGGCACCCAGGGCCATGTGGATAAACGTTCGTCGCGACCACAGCAGGCGCAGCACTTCGCCAAAGGACACGGCGTCTGTATTTGTGCTCTCGCCGTCATGGAGGCCGCGGATGGGTTCGGCGAGGGTAAAACGCAGCAGGATTGCCAGGCAGATGCCCGGGATGCCCACCACCATGAAGGCCACCCGCCAGCCGAAGAATTCATTGAGCCAACCCCCGGCGAGAAAGCCGAAGAGGATGCCGATGTTTACTCCCATGGAATAGAAGCCGATGGCCGTCGCCCGGCGGGTGGGAGGGAAAATGTCGGAAATAATCGAGTGAGACGGCGGGCTGCCACCGGCCTCGCCAACACCCACACCGATCCGAGCCATGAGGAGCTGGAAATAGTTCTGCACGAAGCCGCTCAAGGCTGTCATGCCACTCCAAATGGTCAGAGACAGGGCGACGATATCCCGTCGATTGCCTCGGTCCGCCCAGCGGGCGATGGGAATCCCCGCGGTCACGTAAAAAATGGCGAAGGCGAAACCCGTGAGGAGGCCGAGTTGACTGTCGGAAAGGCTCAGCTCGGTCTTGATGGCCTCCTGGAGAATGGCGAGGAGCTGGCGGTCGATGAAGTTGAAGCTGTAGACAACGGTTAGCAGGACCAACGCATACCAACTGGCGGACGTGGAACGGTAAGGGTTGTCGGGGTGGGAAACCGGATCGGTGTCGTTCACGATGGGTGAGTCCTGTTTATTGTTGTCGTTGCTTCCGCCAAGGTAATGGCGGATGAGCTTTATGGCCAGTAATTAGTTGTACGGGAAAAGGCGATACCGGGATTGCTCTCATGAGGGCTTGTTTGCTAGCACCTGGAATCTGGGGCGAAAATCTAAAAGCGAAGCACAAGCCTGACGTTCCATTGTCGCTGGCTAGAGGTGCCAGATTTCCCAGCGATGATAGCGCGGTCTAAGCCCCGGTGCGGAGTTCAAGAGCCTCGATGAGACGAAGGGCCTCCTCTCGGTTCTGGCCGCACACGGCGTTTTCGGGGCTAAAGGCCCGGCAGGCCTTTGGGTAGTTGTCTTGACCCCAGATGCGGCAATCGCCCGTATCCCGGTCGAGGTTCACGCAGGGCACCCCCGCGGGCTTTCCCTGGGGCATACCGGGAATGGGGTTGTTTATGGAGGGCGCGATACAGCACGCACCGCAGCCGCGGCGACATTCCATGGGGCAAACCTCTGGGAGGTTTTAGAAGGTGAACAGCTCGCGAAACTTTACGAGGTCTTCAAGCATGGTGCCATCCCCAGGCATAAGTGCCTCAAGGCGCTCATCGCAAGCCATGGTCAGGTCCTTGAGGGGGATGTGCTGGTCAACGAAGATCGTTTCCAGCTCCGGATAAAGTTCCTTCAGCGCCTCCACCAGTTCACCCGCCGCCATACTGCGATGGGACAGGTTGTACACGTCGGAATCCATGTCCCGTTTGACCATCCGGGCCAGAACTTCTACCAATCGATAGAGGCTGATGTGAGTCATGGTGTGCCCGGGGTCGCCGTGGATAGCGACCCGATTGGTGAAGTGCGCATCGAAGATGAACTGGTTGACCAGGGTCTCAAAACGCAGGTTCTTTGAGTAACCGTAAACATTGGCACAGCGCACCAGTTGTACGGGGATCTTTTCCATAAGGCGCAGGACGTGATCTTCTCCGCGCATCTTCGATAGGCCGTAGAAACTTTCGGGGACTCGGGGGTGCTCGCTGCTGGTTACGTCACCGTGGCCGTAGACCCCCTGGCTGCTGAGATAGATCAGTCGTTTGATGCCGACCTCTTCAGCGGTGTACACGACCTCCGCCGTACCCCAGTGATTGGTCTGTTCGAAATCGTGAGCGTTTTGGTCGGCAAACGGTGCCTCTACCTTGGCCGCCAGATGAATAACCACGTCCATGCCTTCCATGGAACTGCGCAGGCTTCGGGAGTCGAGAATATCGGCCTGGATGAAGCGCACATTGTGGCCGGGCACCTTGCGCAAGCCCGTAAACAGGTTGTAGTTGCCCTTGCACAGGTTGTCGTAAACCAGGATGTCCTTAACGCTGGGCTCGGCGGACAGGCGGTATACCAGTTCGTTGCCGATGTAGCCGGCGCCGCCGGTGATCATTATTCTCATGGTCGGACTCGGAGTAGCTTCAGTTGCCGCCGGAGACCAGCGTGGTGTTCAGGCCGCACTCGGTCTTGTTCATGCCGAACCAGCGCGCGTTTCGCGCGTTTCCATCGCCGATTGCCTTCATGGTGCAGGGCTCGCAGCCGATGCTGAGATAGCCCTCCGCCTCCATGGGGTGTTCCGGCAGGTCGTGGGTCTTGCGATAGAAGTAGACCATCCGCGAGTCCCATTCGAGCATGGGGTGATAGCGCAGACAGCCAAATTGGGCGTGTTCTTCTTCTGCCATGGCGGCGCGGACGCTGCTCTGATCGCCGCGAACACCGTTTACCCAGATGTCGTGTTCCCGCAATACGGGCTCAAGGGGTTGTACCTTGTTGAGATAGCAACAGTGATCGGGGTCGGAGGCATAGAGGAAACGTCCGGCCCGGTCCATTTGTTTGATTTTCGGTACCTCGGGGCGCAGGGGAATCACATTCAGACCCAGGCGGTCGGCGAGCTCCTCGGCAAACTGCACGGTTTTGGGAAACAAGAACCCCGTGTTCGTGTAATAGACCGGGATGTCGCGATTCACGCGACTGATCATGTGTAATAAAGGTAGGCTCTGGGACTGGAAGGAGCTGGTGGTGAACACCTGTTTACCGGCATCGAGGTAGCCGTGCAGGCGCTCCACGATGGCGTCTGCTCGCGCTTCCAGATCTTTGCTGTCGAGAATGCCAACCACGGCGCTATCTTCCCACGTCCGAAAGCGGGCGAGTCTACCGGCTGGAGCGGTTCTGGCCTAAGAAGCGTTTGTTTAAAGGTAATGCCCTGATGACATATCAAGCCTTTAACTCGTTCAGAGGAACTCGTCGCGCTCGTCAGGATCGTCGATCACCTCGGGACCAAACTCCCGTAGACACTCGGCATGAACGTCTTTTATGCACTCGGTTTTGTTCAAGCTCGTATTGCAGCGCTGTTCTTCCACCAGCACGCGGTATTCGCAGGCCTCTACGGCGGCATTTTTCTCGTCCGCATCGATCTCACCACCGTAGTAGCTGTACGGTTCGACTTGAGCCAGGGCGGTGCGGCCGAGAAGACTCAGGGCGACGAACAAGAGCGGGCGCTTCATAGACACAGAATAGACCAGAAGCGGGGCCCGGCGGCAAGACTTGGGTGAGGCCAGACCCTGTCGAATAAAGTGTCGAGCACAGCATTGGGCAGGCTTGGGCTTTGGCTTGGGCTTGGGTGAGCGGATGCCCGGCACAGCCTACGGACCTGTCGCAATGCTCTCATTGGCGGCGATAGACGCTCCACCGGCCGTGTACTGTTTCTTCGTCGCTTCGGACCACTGGTCCGTCTCCCCCTCAGGGGCTCCGTAGCTCAGACCTCGAGCAACACCGGGGCGGGCGCGTACCCGTTCAAGCCAGGCCAGCACATGCTCGTGACTGGTGATGTCGATCTTGCTCCATTTCCAGCCGCGAACCCAGGGGAAGCTGGCGATATCGGCGATGGTGAAGCGGTCTCCGCAAAGATACTCGCGACCCTCTAGTTGCTTGTCGAGGACTCGCAAGAGGCGCTGAGCTTCGTTCCCAAAACGTTCCAGCGGATGGGCTTTTTGCTCCTCGGGTAGTTCGCTGAGATATCGCGTGTAGCTCAGCTTGTTACCGAACACGGGTCCCACATTGGCGGCCTGCCAAAACACCCATTGAATGACGTCCCAGCGTTTGTCATCGGAAGGGAGCAGGGGGGATGGAAACGTTTCGGCGAGGTACAGCAGGATCGCACAGCTTTCCATCATCCGCCGATCACCGTCGACCAGGCCGGGGATCTTCTGATTCGGATTGATCGCGGTAAAAGCCTCGGAGAACTGCTCGCGGTTCATGATGTTCACCACCTGAACCTCCACCGGTGGCAGGTCGACACCGGCCTCTCGCAACTCCTCCAGCATAATGCTGACCTTCCAGCCGTTGGGAGTTGCGAAGGTCCAGAGTTCCAGGGGGGTGTCTTTGGTCATGCGCCGTGTCCTTCGAAGCTCGAGGGCTTACTCGCCCACGCGGAGTTGACCGAGGAAATCCATTTTCCCGAGCGGTACGCCGTGCTGGCGCAGGACAGCGTAGGTGGTGGTCGCATGGAAATGAAAATTTGGCAGGGAGAAAGACATGAGAAATCCATCGGTGGAGAAAGGAATATCCCGTCCGCCGATGCGGAAGTTCATGCCTTTGCCGGAGAGCGCTTCGATGTCTTCACGGCTCTGACTTTCGAGGAACTCTCGCGCCTCGCTGATGAGACCGCGAAGCTTTGCCCAGTCCATGCCAGTCATTTTTGGTGGCGGTTCGAAGAGGCCGGCTTGGAAGCCTTTCACGGCCCCAAAGGAGTGGTGCCAAACGGAGATGATCTGGAAGCTAAACGGGGCCATGTCTTCCCGCAGGCGGTAGCGGACAATGTCTTCCAGCTCAAAAGCGCCGCCTTTGGCCGCTTCTTCTCCCTTGTCCAAAACCTGATCGACGCCACCGAGGACTTGCAGATAGCTCGCGACGCTCGCGTCGTAGAAGGAAATACTCATGCTCAATACCTGTACTTGGTCTTTAATGGAAAGTTGGAATAACGAGGCCATAAGTTAAGGCCTGGCAATGATTCGTCAAAGTCTAATGTGTACACTGTCAACAAAACCCGCTCCGGAGAATCCCATGACCGAACTCGTTACTGTTCAAGAACACGATACCTACGTTCTCCTCAAAATGGATGATGGCAAGGCCAACGCTCTATCTTTCGACATGCTCGCCGCCGTGAACGCCGGTCTTGATCAGGCCGCAGCCGCTGAGAAAGTGGTGGTAATCGCGGGGCGTTCGGGGAAGTTCTCCGCAGGCTTTGACTTATCGATTATGGGGGCCGGTGGTGATGACATGGTCCGCCTTCTGCGCCAGGGCGCCGAGTTGTCTCACCGGCTTCTGACCTTTGCAACGCCCGTTGTCCTCGCCGTGAGTGGTCACGCCATTGCCATGGGCGCGTTGCTTTGCCTGTCGGCGGATTACCGGGTGGGTATGCGCGGCAGCTACAAGCTGGGTCTAAATGAGGTCGCCATCGGCATGACCTTGCCCTGGTTCGGCATCGAGCTGGCCCGGGCCCGCCTGGAGGAAACCCAGGTCAGCGCCGCCGTGGGCCTGGCACGACTTTACGACCCGGAAGAGGCGGTTTCGGTCGGATTCCTTGATGAAGCTGTAGATGAGGATGCGCTGTTGACCCGCGCGGGCGAGTTGGCGAGCACCTTCTCAGCGTTGGATATGCAGGCCCACCGCGCTAGTAAGGCGAGAATCCGCGAAGTAATGATGGAGCGACTCGAGGAAGCGCTTCGGCGGGATTTCGCCGAGGGTGCGAATGCGGTGGGTTCCGCCGATTAATGGCGCGATTTCACTGCCGCTCCAGGTTGCCCGGCGGGAGGCCTGGGAATGAGTGAATCGGAGTCGCTCGCGGTACCTGACGGCCCGAAGCTGGTGACGCCCCGACTTTTCCTGCGCCCGCCAAGAAAAGAGGACTTTCCCGCCTGGGCGGAGTTAAATGGTGACCCTCAGACCATGGAACACCTGGGTGGGGTACAACACGAGGCCGACGCCTGGCGCGGATTCAATGGCTTTTGCGGAGCCTGGGCTTTGGGTTATGTGGCCATGTTTTCCGTTGTCGAACGAGAGACAGGCAATTGGGTGGGGCGCATTGGTCCTCACCGACCCCACCTCTGGCCCGTGAAGGAAGTGGGTTGGGGGCTTCATCCCGCCTATGTAGGTAAGGGTTATGCCCTGGAGGCGGCAATCGCAAGTGTCGATTTCGCGTTCGATGATTTGGGTTGGCCTACCGTTTCTCATCTCATTAACGATCAGAACACGCGTTCGGCCAAATTGGCGGAGCGTCTGGGTGCGAGCCCCGTGGGGCCCTCGCAAATGCCGGGTTCCCTGAGCGACGAGCAGGTCACGGAATGGCGACAGAGTCGCGAGGAATGGCGCGCCCGTCGAGCCAGCTTCGATGGGCTTGTGCCGCGCTGATGAGCTTCCGGTTGTTTCCGGATGGCGTCCTGGGTGAACGGCCGAGTGAGGACTACAGTCCTTTTCCAGTCCAGTCCAGTCCAGTCC
>DIYG01000101.1:0-4765 GCA_002428935.1 Halieaceae bacterium UBA6060 | reverse complement strand
CAGTCCAGTCCAGTCCAGTCCAGGCTTTACTGGCCGTCTCTCTGCAAAATAACGGTCAGGACCTTGTCGATTAGCGGCTCCACGTCGAGGCTGGCGTCGTTGCACATCATCACCAGTGAGGTGCGGCGCTCCGGGAAGCGAGCATAGTAGGTTGAGGTGCCCAGCCAACCTCCGGAATGGAAGTAGGCGGCTTCCCCGCGTATCTGACCAACGAACTGGCCGTTGGCATACCGCGCATCTTCGGCCTCGTGGGCACTGTTTGGGGTATTCATGCCCGTCAAAAGCTTTGCTGGATTGTCGCCCACCATGGGCTCATAGAAGCTTTGGTCCCAGCGAAGCATATCGTCGAGGTGGGTATGTAGCCCTCCATCGCCGACCCAAAACAGATTGGTCATGTCCGTAACGTAGGTGCCAGCCTCTGTTCGCGTATAGCCCGAAGCGCGGTTGGGGACGATTTCCACAGGGTCGTCGCTAAAGAAGGTGTCGTTCATGCCCAGGGGTTTGAAGATTCGTCGCTCGGCGTAGGCGCGGAGGCTTTCCCCGGCCACTTCTTCCACAAGCATGGACAAGAGGAAATAGGCGAGGTTGCTATAGCGAAAGTCCTTGTCGGGTGCTTGTGCCAGGGGAACACGCTTTACCACATCGTAGAACTCATCGATGGTCAAATAGTCCTCGTTGCCCAGGCGGAAGGGGCCACCGGCTACGGAGCGTAAATCCAACGAGTTCTCGGCGAGGGGGCCTTCGTAGGAACCGGCAATGAGATCGTAGTCGCCCATGCCACCAACATGGCCGAGCATGGCGTTGACCGATACGGGGGCCCCATAGGCCGGAAGCTCCGGTAGATAGCGATGAATGTCGGCATCGAGATCGATCTTGCCCTCTTCGGCCAGCAGGAGCACCGCCATGGCCGTGAACTGTTTGGATACGGAGCCCATACGGTGAACATGACTGCCATCAAGGGCCACCCCCAGTTCCATGTTTGCCAGGCCGTAACCGCTTTTGTGGACCCATCTACCGTTGTGAATCACGCCCACGGAACAGCCCGGGCCACGGGCGTCGATGGAGGAAAACACCGCGTCGATGGCCGGATCGATGACGGGCTGAGCCCCAGCGGGTGCCGACAGGCCGATAGCGAGCATAAGGAAGCCCAGGAATGAGTGAGAGTAGGTCATGCTTGCGTTTACCTGTTGTGTGGCCAGGGCGAGACAAGGCTCTGGGTGTGATCATGGAGTTTGCGCGAGGTCTGAGGGACTATCCGTGCGGGCTGCGAGTCACGATTACTATACGACGCCCCTTGCTGCGCAGGAACTGGCGGGTGAGGTAGAGTGCGAGTCCTGTGCGGGGCATGCAGTCGCTCCATGGAGCAAAAAGGGGAAGGGCCGTGATTCGCTATCTACAAGCGTTCAGCAACGCTGCGGTGTATCAGAGTTTTCGCAACACCACCCTCGCGGTAACGGGGTCTCTCTGTACCGTTGGGGGGCTGATCGCCGACGTACTGCAACCCATCGCCCCCTTTGCCAGCTACCTGTTCTTCATCGCTTTTGCGGCCTTTGCGGTGCTTTTGGTGCTGTATCGCCGGGGAAGGGATCAGCTATTGGGCGCTGTGGCTTTTTCGGGCGTGGCCGCCGCGGTCTTTGGCTTGATCGTGCTCTTCCAATCGTCCGAGGAGGCCGAGGAAGTGGGTTTCGTCGCCGCCACGGTGCCAGGGATCGCCGACCTTCAACGGCAGCTTGGGATCATGGATGAAAAACTGGATGCTATTGCCGAAGATACGCAAGCGCTAAGAGCTGCCACGGATCGTCTGGAAGCCAACACCCAGGAGGTGCTGCGATCCCTGGAGGAGATGCGCGCGAGTTTTGCCGGTGACGGACTGGTGTCCGATCCCAGTTCACCCGAGGAGTTCTATCGCAACGCGCGCATCCAGGAGCTGGGCGGCAATTACACGGCAGCGCGCCAGTCCTATCTCGGCTACTTCCGTTTCGATCTGCCTCTTCTGGACCCTCACCTGCGTTTCGTGGATTTCCTGAAAGTGCAGGAGGGCACCGCCGGAGCGCGCGAGACCTACGCCACTCTCATGGCCGGCCGAGAGGGTGACATTCCTTCCTATGTGTCGCTGTTGCTAAAGCCCGCACCCAGGCGAGTTGCTGATTTACAGGCTTATTCGGAAAGCCACGATGATTTTGCCCCGGTGTTCTACCACCTGAGTCTTGAGCATTCGGAGCGACGTTTGGGATCCCAGTCCCTGGCCGATATGCGAGCCGAACGGCAACAACTGCTGGCCTTTGTCGCCGCCGACGAGCAGGGGGGGCTGCTGCGGCATCTCATCGACCAATCCCTAGCACAGCAATGGCGGGATGATGCGCAAGAACGCTTGCTGGCCCTGGAGGCCAAACAGGAGCTGTTGGACAATCCCTTGTCCGTGTCCTGGACCGCCAACAATGCGGGTTATATCGGCACCGTAACCATCGCCGAGCCCGCCCTGGAGTTGTTGTGGAATCTGAGCGGCAAGGGTCAGCCAACGACGACCGGTGACACGGGCTCCATCGACGCGCGCACCGGCAAACCGGCGCCGCGGCTGTTTGTCCAACTACCGAAAAATCAGCGCGATACCACCGTGGAGTTCAGCTATCGAGATCTTCGGGGCGAAGTTCACGGACCCTACGCTTTCCCCTTCAAGGCTAAAAAGGAAAGTAGTGATTCCAACCGGCGGATGCTGGAGGCCACGACCACCGGTTGGCTGAGCTTTCGCGATTACGATGGCCAACGCCTGTTGTACTTCTCCCATCTCATGACCTATCGCGGAGCGATTAAGTCTATTCACTACGGTTTGAACAGCGAACGACCCACCAAGCGTTACCGTTTCCCCGCGTGGAACAAGCCGGGGATTGCGACCATTGACGAGAAGACGCCGTTGTTTATCAAGGTGCCGAGGAGCACACGCTACGTAACGGTGCAGCTCACCTACAAAGATGGCGAGAAGTCTGCCATCCAGCGTTTCGACTACGTGCGCCAGTAGCTTCGGGAGTCAAGCCGGTGTCCCGTGACGAACAATCCCTGGCGGTGCGCATAGAGCGTCTGCTCTTGTCCGATGACACGGTGTCGGGGCGGGTGGTTCAGCTGGGGATTCAGGTGCTCATCGTGGTGTCCATCGTCAGTTTCACCCTGGAATCACTGCCGAGCCTGGATGCTACGTGGCGGACTTATCTGCGCTGGATCGAAACCTTCGCCATCGTCGTGTTTACCCTCGAGTATCTGCTGCGTTTGTGGACGGCCGAGGATCGTCTGCGGTTTGTCACCAGCTTTTATGGGGTTATCGATCTGCTGGTGATCCTGCCGTTCTATTTGCAGCTCGGTATGGATTTGCGCTCCCTCCGGGTTTTCTGGCTGTTTCGCATCTTTCGTCTGTTCAAGCTCGCCCGCTACGGTGATGCCGCTCGTCGCATGGCGGCGGCCTTCCGTCTGGTGCGGGTGGATCTGGCGGTGTTTGGTGTTGGAGCGGTATTTGTCCTTTACCTGGCGGCCGTGGGGATCTACTTTTTTGAACGGGATGCACAGCCCGAGGCGTTTGGCTCGGTAATACACGCGTTCTGGTGGGCCCTGGCCACGCTTACGACGGTGGGTTACGGCGACGTATACCCGATTACCCTTGGCGGGCGTATATTTACCTTTGTAACCCTTATGGTGGGATTGGGTGTGTTTGCGGTTCCCACGGGGTTGATTACCATGGCTATGGTCAATACCCGCAAGGCCGACCTCGGGGAACGAGAAGAGGCGGTCGAGGGCGCTACGAATAACGATAAACGACAAGCAGGCTGAACCCCCTGAGTCGTTCTGCTGGTATTTCCCCCAGGCAGTGTAAGACTTAGGGTATCCGCTGTTCCGGAGCAAGACTCATGTCACACATCCACGACCCGGAGGGCCGTCGGCTTCCCATCAAGGTCGACAGCACCAGTAACGGCGAGTTCGCCCCCATACCCCTGGATGCGGTCTGTGCCTACGCCAACGACTTCGCCCATCGCGAAGTCGATACGGTGGCGAAGCTTTTGGGCATGGGGCGTCGCGATTTCTTGGTTACGGCCCGTGGCGCGGCCTGCACGCTGCTGGCTTTCAACGCCGCGCGCTCGGTCGCCGGTGACGTCGCCGGGTTCTATGCGCTGGCCCCCGAGGCGGCGGTGGAAGAAGAAGTTGCCCTCAGGGCCTTGAGCGGTAACGAGTTGATCTTCGATGTCCAGGGCCATTTCGTGAACCCTACGGGTGCCTGGCTCCGTTCTTTGCCCGAGGACGCCAAACCCTATTCGGGGATTCCCAACGCCGGCTGCGCTTTGGCCAGCGAGCCGGAGGATCGAAGCTATCTTCAATGCCTGGGCCCCGACGCTTTTGTGCAGGACGTGTTTATGGATTCGGACACGGATCTCATGGTGCTGTCCTTTGTGCCGTCAACGCGTTCCGCCGAACCCCTGACCATTGAGGAAGCCGACGCCGCTCGACAGGTGGTGGCGCAAATGGAGGGGTCGAAACGTCTGTTCCTCCACGGCCGCGTCAACCCCAATCAGGTCGGTGACGTGGAAGACATGCGCCGGCTGCGTGACGAGTTCGGTATCGTAGCTTGGAAGACCTACACCCAGTGGGGCCCCGAGGGTGAAGGCTTTTACCTGGACGATCCGCAGACGGGGATACGCTTTCTCGAAGAGGCTCGAGCCCTGGGCGTGAACCGGGTAGCCATTCATAAGGGCATACCCTTTGGTTCCCGATCCTATGAACACTC
>DIYG01000100.1 GCA_002428935.1 Halieaceae bacterium UBA6060 | reverse complement strand
TGCGTGATGCGGCTCGATTCGGACAGATGATTCTCGATGACGGCATGGCCAATGGTCAGCGAGTGCTATCCCCGGCGCTGGCCCAGCGCATCAAGACACCCCGTAACCAGCAGGTGTTCAATCGCTATTACCAGGATGCCTGGTACGAGCAGGTCACCGAGGACTACCACGATCAGTGGTGGAGCTATGCCGGCGTGGATGCCGTGGTCGCCCTCGGCATCCACGGCCAGTTTATCTACATCAACTCACAACACGACGTGGTCATCGTTAAACAAAGCTCGGACCCGGAAGCGGAAAATGACCGGGTGGACAGTGAAACACCCCAAGTAATGCATGCCATTGCCAGATACCTGGCGACCGAGCGCTAGGCTCCTGCCCCCGATGCTATACCTGTGCCTACACCATCGGCAACGATCATCGCTCTGATCTTGGCCTCCAGCACCGACAGAGGAACGGGGCCGTCTTTGAGCACTTCGTCGTGAAATGCGCGTAGGTCAAAGGCGTCACCCAGCTCGGTTTTCGCCTGCTCGCGCAACTCCATGATCTTGAGTTTGCCGATCATATAGGCCGTTGCCTGTCCCGGTTGAGCGATATAGCGATCGACGGCCTTACGAGCATCGCCCTCCGCATTGGGAGTGTTTGCCAGGAGATAAGCTACCGCATCCTCCCGGGCCCAGCGTTTACTGTGGATGCCCGTATCCACCACCAGGCGACAGGCGCGCCAGAGTTCCATGGCCAGACGCCCGAAGTCCGCGTAAGGATCACGATAGAAGCCCATCTCTCCCGCCAGGGTCTCGCTGTAGAGCCCCCAGCCTTCCGTATACGCCGTAAAACTGGCGTATTTCTGAAAGTCTGGAATCTCCGTCAACTCCACGGAAATTGCCCGCTGCATATGATGACCGGGAACCCCCTCGTGAAACGCCAGAGCGGCCATCTGATAGGTCGGCATGCTCGCCATTTCGTAGAGATTGGCGTAGTAGATTCCCGGCCTGGAACCATCCTCGGCGGGCGATTGGTAAAACGCCTTGCCTGCGGAACGCTCACGAAACGCCTCTACGCGCTTCACGATAATGGGTGCCCGGGGCAAGCGGCCAAAGGCCGTGGGCAGGGCCGCGTACATCTCTTCGATCAGAGCCCGGGCTTCCGCCAGATAGGCCTCGCGACCGGTATCGTCGTTTCCATAGTAAAACTGCGGGTCGTCACGCATGAAGGCAAAAAAATCCTGTAGCCCTCCCGCAAAACCCAGCTGCTCCATGATGGCGCGCATTTCACCGTGAATACGTTCGACCTCGCGCAGACCGATTTCGTGGACTTGGTCGGCGGTCAGATCCGTCGTTGTGTACCAACGCAACCGCTCCGCATAAAAGGCATCCCCATGGGGAAACTTCCACACCCCATCATCATCGGAGGCCCCCGAAGACTGCTGTTCAAGGGCCACGATCAAACGCTCGTAAGCCGGTGCCAGGCTGTCGATCATCGCTCGCCTGGCTTCGTCGAAGAGCTCTTGGGTCGTGGCGGGATCTAGCTCGAGGGCGGTCACCTTGGCGCTGAAATCGGCCCAAAGGGTGGAATCCTCGCCCTCTTCAAACGGCACGCCATTAATCACATTCCGCGAGGCTTGAATCATTTTCGGATACTGCCAGGCCGCCAGGCGCATGCCTTTCGCCGTGCGGATCTCCAACTGCTCGATCACACCATCGAAATAGCTACTCACGTTGTGCAAGCGTGCGATATACGCCCGGGCATCGGCCACGTCAGTGATCTGATGGATGTTGATGAGATGACTGGGGACGCGGGTGTGGGGACCGCGATGCTGGTGGATCACAAAATGATGGTGACGAAATTCGTCCCGGTCCAACTGCCGCTCGAGAGTGAGCTCATACAAATCGTAGGAGAGCTGCTCCGCAGGCGATAGCGCCGCCCGGTCAAACTGAGCCAACTCTGCACGACGGGTCTCATTGCGCTCGCGGGCCTGCTGCCGAAAGGCTTCATCAACGGGGGTCCAGCGGTCCTGGTAGTCCTTCACACCCAAACGGCTAGCAAAAGTCGGCGCCAGCGCGAGGTCTTCCTGCCAGTTTGCATCCAAATACTGACGAAAATCTGAGGGGCCACTCTGAGCAAAACGCAGCTCATCAAAGCTCGTTGTACAGGCGGCGCACACCGTCAAAATGAAACCGATCAGACCGATAGGGTAGCTAGCACCGCGCATGAACTCTCCTGGAATCTCTTAGCTCTCTTGAACTCTCTCGAGTTCCTCTGGACCGTTGACTTGCCGTGGCATCTTACCGGGACCACACCAGGCGGCGGAGCATGCGCGAACAAGGCGCGCTTTTCCAGCGGAGGAGGCTAGCAGAGGAGCTTACGCCCTTCCTCGCTCCTTTCTCCTTCCTTCCACCCCCTTTCATACACAAAAGCCCACAGGCCATCGTCAACGCCACAGAAATATAATACTGTATATAAATACAGTATTTAAGCACACATCTTATGCAACTCTGGCTCTGCCTGCGCCTCAGCGAACTGGCCGTGCAATGCCTGCCTCAGCATCGTCCTATTGCCGTGGCGGTCCTTGAGGAACAGCGCATTCACACGGTAAACGCCGCTGCTCATCTGCTCGGTTTGGAACCGGGTATGGATCCAGCCAGCGCCCGCGCGCTGGTGGGAGATAAAGAGCTACAGATGCTGCAGCGAGACCTCAAAACCGAGCAGGAGGCCCTGAAAGGTCTGTGCTGTTGGGCCTATGGCATCACGCCTCATCTCTACGAATTTCGCGGTGACTGCTTAATGCTGGAAATCAGTGGTTCCCTGCGCCTGTTTGGCGGCGCCGAGGCGATCGTCAACCGTTGTCAACGGGGGCTCGCCGGGCGAGGTTATCGCGTAGAGACTGCCATGGCCGAGACACCCCTGGCGGCCTGGGTGCTGTCTTTTGCCGAAAACCCAGGGCAATCGTCGCCGGGCTCAGAAACCGCAGACCAAGGTCTCTCTTTGCAAGAACGTCTGGCGACCGTCCCTCTCACGCTCCTGCACCCCCTCCACGATCAGTTTGCCACCCTGGAACGCAGTGGCCTGCGACAGCTCGGCGAGCTCCTAACGCTTCCTGCGGCTGCTCTGGCACGACGCTGCGGCCAGGAGTTCTACGAACTCCTGCAGCATCTTCGCGGGGATATTCAATCACCACCGGTCCACTTCGAACCCCCGAGCTGTTTTCACGACAGTTACCCCCTGGGCTACCCCGTACACAACCAGGACGAACTCGCACCGGCCCTGGAACAGCTTCTGGAATCCCTAGAAGGCTACTTACGTCAGCGGCAGTTTCAGACGCGGCAGATTGAATGGCGTTTTTCGGGTCCAGGCAACTATTGCGAACATCTGGAAGTCCGGGCCAGCGCAGCCGACACACCCCGCAAGGATTGGTATCGCCTCACCCGCCTGCGTCTGGAACGGCAGCCTTTCAAAAATGAAGTTGAGCTGGTGCAACTGCGAGCTTCAAATCTCGAGACCGCACGCCCCGTAAGCGGCAGCCTCTTCCGCCAGGCCGGCCAGACGGAGACCCCAGCTCAACTCGTTGATGTACTCAGCAACCGCCTGGGCTCCCAGGCAGTCAGTGGCTTGCGCTGTCGGGATGCCCATCTCCCGGAACAAAGCTACGCCACCGTGACACCCGGCGAGACTTCCGCAGCGGTATTGCCGGTTCATGCCCAGCGCCCCTTTTGGCTCCTATCAGACCCCGAGCCCCTGCACACCCAGGGGGAGCAATTGCGATTTTGGGGCCGCCCTCTGGATCTGATCTACGGGCCGGAACGCATCGAAGATGGCTGGTGGGATCAGGCCACAAGCCGGGACTACTTTGTGGCTCGCAATGAGCAGGGCCAACGATTTTGGGTCTTTCACGAGCGCCGCCAGAAACGTTGGTTCCTTCACGGTTTGTTCGCCTAAAATGACAGAAATATTACATTTTTATTAAATTTGTGGATTTTCAGTGCCTTAGATGCGTATGATGGGCTCGCTTAGCACAGCTTTATGTCATTTATATGACATTTGTGTGTCTGACCAATTCCGGTTTGGCGGCCAACGACCACCTAGCCGGCATCACCCAGCACCGAGAAAGCCGTTCAAAGCCTACGCAAATACCCGAGGGATTGTGACTATCGAGTAAAACCAACGCGCTGGAACGCGACGAGGCCATAGTAAGACTGCAAGAAAAGGCCTCATCGGAGATACCAGCAAAAAACATCGCCGTGAGGCGAAGGAGAAAACAATGCGTACACAGCATAACAACCATCAGAGCGCTGCCCTTGCAGCCCACCCCAACGCCAGCCGCATCACGACGAAGGCGGCAATGGCAAATTTCACTGGCGCTATCGCCCTTACCGTGACTGCTCTGGCTATGACCTTTGTGGCCCTGGATGCCAGCGCTGAAATCACCCAGGATTGTATTCTGGAAGGCACGGTAGATAAGCGCAAAGCCGAGGAACTCGGTCAGCCCGTCTATGTGAAGTTTCGCAATGCCCGACGAGGCTCCGAGGCCAGCTGCACCATGAACCGCCGCAGCAAAAGCCGACGAGTTCAGTTCATCAGCAGCCCTGATGTCAGCCCCGTCGAAGACGCCGCACACGGCGCTAAAGTGCGTTATCGCTACATTGAGCACGATAACCAGCCGGGTAGCTGGGAACTCATCGATATCAGCGAAGGCTGAACCGAGGGTTTGTTCGAAAGCTTCCTCGCGGGCGTACATACAGGCCTGCATACAGGTTCATGAAAACAGCATCTGCGAGTTCTGCGGACTAACCCGCTGAACTCGCAGAGAAGCCTAGAGAAGCCTGAAGCTCGCCCCGGCGGTCAATGCCGGGGCTTCCTCGTCCGCGACCCTAAAGGGTCCTGGTTAAAGCGCCCCCATCACCTGCGCCCCCGTGACCAATGCCCATGTCAACTGTGCCCCCGTCAACGCTCCGGGTGGTCCACCCAAATGAGCGCCTGGGTATCGAAACCCAACTCATCTGCACGCTGTAGGAACCGCTCGCGAACATCGCCAGGAATCACCGGTTCACGTGCGAGAAGCCAAAGATAGTCTCGATTAGGACCTGAAACGAAAGCATGCTGGTATTCCGGGTCCAGCTCAAAGACCACATAGGACCCGTAAAACGGCCCAAAAAACGAAACCTTTAGATAACCGACCGTAGCCTCATCGACAAAGCGCGCCACACCTTCGATGTCATCCCAGGCACCTTTCTCCGTATCAAAACCACGATTGAGTACCCGTATGGCGCCATCATCACGCTGCTGATACTCCGCACTGACATTACTCAAGCCGCGCTCAAAGCTGTGATCCAGGCGAGCAACTTCGTACCAACGCCCCAGATACCGTTCGCTGTCAAAGCTCGTAACGGGACTCACGCCATCGGGCAGTCCCAGGCAACCACTCATAGAAATAGCGAGAACAGCGACGAAGCCAAGCCTTAAAAACCAACCATCTACAGTCATAGGTTTCCCTCGGAGGATTTCACGGGGCTTACCTCACTCGCCGCGACAATTCGATGTTCGTAAAGCAGGGCGTCCTCTTCAGAAAAGCAGCAAAACAAAATTGATTCCAGAGAAGCAGTCTGTGTCGTGGCAAGAAATTCTCGAATCGTGGATACGGCAATGTCGGCCGCCGCCGCTTTGGGGTAACCGTAAACACCCGTGCTAATGCAGGGATAGGCAATGCTCGACAAACCGTGTTCCACCGCCAACTCCAACGTGCGGCGATAGCAAGAGGCCAGAAGCCTCGCCTCTTGCCGGCGCCCACCCGTCCAAACGGGGCCGACGGTGTGAATAACGTAGCGAGCGGGAAGCTGGTATCCCCCGGTAATCTTGGCTTCTCCCGTTTCACAGCCGTTCAATGCACGACAGGCTTCGAGTAATTCACCACCGGCGGCCCGATGGATAGCGCCGTCTACCCCACCACCGCCGAGGAGCGTGTTATTGGCTGCATTCACGATCGCATCGACAAACAGTTGGGTGATATCACCCGTCAGCACTTTCAGCGAGGGGATGCTCATCGACCCTCCCTGGGCTTCCTGGGTCTGCAAGCCGCTATTCATAGCGTCGTCCCTCGTGCTCCAGCCAACCATCCGGATGGCGTCCACCGGGATCGTGATGAGTCCAGTGAATAACACCGCCCTTCTCGGTCCATTCATACTCTCCGTAGAAGCGCACCCTATCGCCTTTGGCGAGACTCTCTATCCGCGGAGCCAAATCGATGTTGTGGGCCACCAGAAGGGTCTGCCCCGAATCGAGTTCAAGAAGAAAACGCTGATGCTGACTCCCCTTTGTGTCGTCGGGCAGCACATGGATGACCTCGCCCACCCCCTCGATCTGATAGTCGTTGCGACGCTCACGAAAGGCGGCTTCCAGGAGCACATCCGTGCTTCTCGTCGGCAAACCGGCACGAATCTCAGAGCTCTGGCTACTACCATCGCCAAGCCCTCCTCCGTGGTACTGATCCCAGAGAAATACCGCCAGCAAAACGGCAATGACCGCTGGCGAAAGCCGTCGCGTATTTAGGCGAGCCATGGGCGGCACCTCCCGAGAATGGAACACAGGATGGGTTGCGCAAGATTCAAAGCCACCGACGCACTCTCCCACGGTAGATCGAAAAGGCCTCGCTGAAGCGCCTGGCCATAACCCTCTCCTCGGGTTCGATTTGAAGTCGGTTCATACATAGCACAAACAATGGCGGAACAATCCACGGGGATACGCTGCGCAAATACAGCGCCAGAGCTACCAAGCAGGTAAGCATACCCAGATACATGGGGTTGCGCGTAAAACGATAGATACCCGTGGTGACCAGTGTCGCAGTACGTTCCGGATACCTTGGATCCACGGTGGTCTTCGCGCGGCGAAACGCCATCACGCCAAGAAGCGCTATGGCCACCCCAGCGAACGCCACAACCGCGGCCAACGCGGAAGCGGCCGTGGTGCCAAGGGGCAGCCGGGCCAGGGGCGCAACCTGCGCAAGGAAAACCATGGCCAGACCACAAACAAGCGCCTGCAAGGGTGGAGGGACTTTCAGTTCCAGCGTCATAACGACGCAGTCTATCAGCGATCTCGCGTTAGCTTTCGGCCATAGCGATGGCAACGCCGCTGTCGATATTCCTCCTGATAACGAGCGCGACTGCGTCGCCAGGACTCCATGCGCGACGCGGTACCTCCGCCGCGGCGCAGCCTGGTGTAATGCTCAATACGTTGATGGAGGTAAATGCACCGATCTAGCTCCGGGTCCCTTCGCGACTCGGCTGAGGCTGCGCGCAGCAGGGATAACTCACCAACCAGTAGCGCCAGAATCAATGCCGACAGGGATAACCTCAAACCCGTTACTCGACGCCGCCCGAGAGCACCCTTGCAACGGTGTTGTGCAAGTCCGTGCGGGGCTAATCCTTGCTGAGCTAACCTTTGCTGCGTCAGTCCTTGCTGAGCCGCTCCGCGCGGAATCCGTCTGATGGGGGATAGGTGCATGCCATCAGGATGAAGCGTATTACCGCCGCCAGCCACATCAGAACGCGGCGCTACCCATCCATAGCGATCTCTTCCACGGGCATCAGCGTGGTTTGCCAATAGCCGACGTCCAGGTAGCGGCCAAACTTAAAGCCCACCTCTTCAAAATGCGCCACTTTGCGCATGCCCAGTTTTTCGTGCAGAGCAATACTTGCCTCATTGGGCAAGGTAATACCGCCAATAGCTACCTGCACCTGACGGTGCCGCAAGCGTTGAAACAGGCCTTGATACAGCGTCGTACCCAACCCGATACCGACACTCTGGTGATCGACATAGACCGTCACTTCAACGGAGTGGCGATACGCCGTTCGCGACCGCCATCGCGTGGCATAGGCATAACCCTGGATGCCACTGGAGTTCTCAGCCACCAGCCAGGGCAAGCGCTGTTCGTCGATCGCACTCATCCGCCGGGCGATTTCATCCGCCTTAACCGTCTCCTCTTCAAAGGTAACCGTAGTATTGAGGATGTAGTGGTTGTAGATCTGCGCAATAGAGACCGCGTCCGTGGGCCGCCCATCGCGAAGCCGAGCAGTCATCTAGCGCACGGGTACGCCGGCTATGTAGGGGTGAATAAACACCACGACCAGGAAGATTACTGCGCTAATCGCCAGGCCACGAAGCTCCACCCCCCAACTCGGCACCTCCGGCTTTACCCAGGCGCCTTCCCGTCGGTTGATAAACAGAATTTCCAAAATCGCCCAGATACCAAGTCCACCAAATAGTACGACGGAGCGAGAATCACCATTCAGAAGCAAGTGAGCGATGGCCCAAACAACCAAGCCCGTCAGCTGGGGATGGCGGATGAACTGCTTGATGCGAGTAGGATGCTTGGCGGCGCCAAACAGGACAAAGGCCGTCACCAGGAAAAGCAAGGCGACGGGACGAATTCCCAACGGCAGCGCATATAGAAATTCCGGTGTGGTCGATCGCCAGCCCAACACCATCAACCCCAGAGCCGCGACGACTATGATCGAGAAGCTGGCTCGATATCCTCCAGCACCCAGGGCTTCAGTCCACGCGACTTTAATACGGGGAGCAAGGGAGGGCACGAAGTGAACCAGCGCCCAGAGGGCAATACCTAAAAGCAAAAGTGTCATCACATGCTCTCCATAGTGCTAGCGCGCAGCGGAACTAGATCGTATCGCCTGAACCGCTGACCAGGTGGATACCCCATAAGGTACCAGAAAGGTCAGTAGAAGCTTGAGCAGATCCCTGGATGTCAGGGACATGTCGATTAACTTGTCCCCGTAGTTAATCAGGGCAAGGAGCAACCCTACTACCAGGGCCACACGCATCGCGCGGCCTCGAACCATTGGAGAGAAGGCAAGAGCTGCGAAACTGGTATGCCCGTCGACGGACTCAGGCGTTGGCATCAGGCCCTTCATCGTTGTACGTGGGCAACTGGTCGGCCAAATGCAGCCACTCCATACGGCTGCTGTTCCAGATGTGATACTCCGGCTGCACTAGAGAAGGGTTGTCCAGAGTAGCGATGGTGACGTCCACGAGTCCTGGGTCTCTTTGTTGGCGAAATACCAGTTGTGTACCGCAACGACCACAGAACTCCCGCTGTGCCTGAGCACTTGATTGGAACAGCGCGGGTTCACCTCGCGTGTAAGTGAAGCCTTCGGTCACCACCGTCACCCAGGCAATCGTTGGCGCGCCACTGGACTTTTGACACATACGGCAATGACAGAATCCTGCGTCTACGGAAGTGCTGTAGATGTGATAGCGAACTTCACCGCAGAGGCAGCCTCCGCTGGCATCGAGAAGCTTGGGCTCTTGCATGGACTGGGTACTCTATCTGGCTGGGCAGATTGTGAAACAGGAAGTACCGCCATTGGTTTCCGCAGGGTCGCGCTAACCTCAAAAATCGCACAAACAACGCCACGGAACACATCAGACTCTACCAGACCTTAGCAAACCTAACGCGCTTTTGGCGTTACTTTTAAAAACACGATCACGCGAACCAAAAATACGATAGCCAGCGCCGCGACTATCTCTACAGGATTGCTATTAGAACTCTGGCGACTCCTTCACCTAACAGGTAAGGGTCTACCATAGTTCCGGTTGATCCAATGGTGGCACGCAGCTGAGTGCTGCTGCTTTGAACGCCGGGTTTTCGCTCAGAAACATGCCTTGCCATCCAAAGGGAAACTCCAGAGGGTGAGGCGGCGCAAAGGGTTCAGCGATTTCCGCATTAAATCCGAAGCGACCGTAATAAGCTGGGTCGCCATAGACCAACAGGATCGTCACGCCCTGCTCGCGCATACGCTCAATACCGTACTCAATAAGCTTCGAGCCCAAGCCCGCTTTTTGATGATCTGGATGTACACCGACAGGGGCTAGGTTGTAGCCAACCAATTCTCCAGACGAGGCTTTATTCATGGGCGTAAACGCCACATGGGCGACGATAGCCTCCCCTATACAGGCGACCAGGGACAGGCTCGCGGGAGTAGACGTGTGCCTGAGAATACCTACCGCCAGCTCTGCCACCTCCTCGTTTTCTTCATCGGGAAAAGCGCACAGATGCACGGCGCGAATACCCTCCGCATCCTCGATCATGGCCTCGCGGATCTTGCACTCTCGCTCGCTTACTGGCTCGGTCATTCCAACGAAACCCCTTCCTTCGGGTACACCACTTCATAATGCGATTGTACGAAATCATTTGCGTAGCTGGTCGATTGCACTAGCCGCAGCTGCGCCGTATTACACAGGGTTCCGAAAAGAGGCCTGCCCGCGCCGAGAAGAATCGGAGCCTGTGTAATTGTCATCGCGTCAATCAGACGGGCATTGAGAAAGGCTGTAATCACTTCACCGCCATCAATGTAAGCGTGGGTAAAGCCCTTCGCCTCCAGGGTTTCGGCGAGCTTGGTAACCGTGCCCCGATACATACAGACTTCGCCATGCAGGCCCGAAGTAGGCTGCCTAAGAGTTCGACTCAGAACGTAAATCGGTCGCCCCTTGTAAGGCCACTCCTCCGGGCTCAATGCGAAGCTGGACAGCTTCGCCATGGATTTGCGACCCATAACGATGCAGTCCACGGCCGCCATGAAGTCGCCAAACCCCATGTCAGCCTGATCACCGAGATCCACATTAACCTTGCCGCTAGTTTCCAGCCACGAAACGTCGCCGTCCTCTGTGGCGATGTACCCATCTACGCTCGTGGCGATAAACGCGGAGCACTTCACAGGGATTCGGCATGTAGGCTATGGGATCGGGGCTTCAGTTCGCTTAGACACCATCCACACTCCGAGCGGAAGTTCATTTATCCGTCCACCAAACGGTATTCACAGGCCCCACACCAATAACCTGCACCTCGATAGGCTCCGACGAACAGGAACCGTCGAAATGAACCGCGCCTTTGGGATGAAAAACGTACGAACCTGGGGGCATGGGCCGCGTGTCCTCGCAGCGATGGGAGTGACCGGTGCCAAAAGCCCAGGATCCGGAGATGACTGTGATGTGTCGATCTTCATTGTGATGATGCGGTGGCACGAGCTGGCCCGCCGGGATGCGATATCGCATTACGTAAAGCCCGGGTTTTTCGGGGTCACCAAGAAGTCGAGCGAAGCTCGCACCCGGCAACTCAGGCACGGCCTCAAAACTCAAATCGGCAGGACTTAAACCCAGGAACTCTGTAAAAAGCTGCTCCTCCTCGGCTCCAGACCAAGGCGCGAAGACAAGTAGCCAAAGCAAAGGCAACACTCTCGCAATTACTACCACAATAGATCTCCTCGTAGAGCATTCGAGGGCTCCACGGTTAACTTTGGCAGCAGGAACTTATTCAACGCCGCGCAGGGATTCAGGCAAATTCATCGGACTCATCGGTATCATCACCAAACCAGGTCACGAGCTTCGCCTTGGCCTTGTGCTTAACGTCATCATCGACGTACATCGCCACGGCTCCGAGCGCCGCCAACAACGCCGTCAGATCGTCCGTGTACCCCGCTACGGGCAACATATCGGGGATCGCATCGAACGGTAGTACGAAGTAGGCAAGCGCCCCGTAGATTACCGATCGAGCCCAGGTCGGTGTGGCCGGTGACTGGGCCGCGTAGAACAGCCATAAGGACTTTTCGATGGCCTCACGACCAGCAACCTTGGCATAACGGCCCAACTTGGTCCAAAAGCCGGCCTCGTCAAACTCTTCATCCATGGGACATCCCCTTCTCGACTGCGTCTTACTACGTTATCGAGCCCTGCTCGCGAGACGCAGCCTGCCTAAAATCCTTTCTTTTTCAGGTTACGAATTCTGGCTTTTACCGAGGGCGCTTCATCGCGCATCGCCAGATCGAAAATTTGCCGGGTTTCCTCGAGATACTCCGGAAACCGAATAGCCAACTCGTAGAAACCATTGTACGCCCAGGCTCGAACGAACTTGTGCTCGCTGACCAGGGTTTTACGCAGAAATGCCTCTACGGACTGTTTGTGGCGACGCTCGATAGATAAGAAGGGAAGCATTTGCAAAACGTGCAGTTCCGCCTCCCAGTCATGCAGACTCTTGAGCGCGCCATACAGATGATCAATCTCCCTATCCTTCAAAACACCGCCAACTTCTAGCCATCGCTTGAGCAGCCAGGTTGCTCCTTTTTGGGAGGAAGGGTCGCGACACTTTTCCAGTAGCAGCGCTACGAAGTCAGCACTCTCGTGGTGTCGATCGAACACCGCCTGAATATCACTCGCCGACCGACCATCCCAGGCGGCAAGGTCCGAATCTAAGCTCATAAGCTCCTGGGCCTAATGCCCCTCTTCCGCACGACCAACGGCTTCATGATTCAACGACGCTAAAAACAGCGCTCGCTCGGGCGATACGTTTCGAAGCGACAGAGAAATAGCTATTGGCAAAGGCCAAAGAACGGCCAACTTTCTGCACGTCCACTTCTATCTCGATCCACTCTCCCACCTTTGCCGACCCGGCGTAATCAATGCTTAAGTTTGCCGTTACCAAGGGAACGACGCTCTCGCCCTGAAAAGCCGCGTTATAGCCCAAAGCCACATCGGCAAGGCTGCTCAGTACGCCGCCATGAACCAACCCGCGGGAGTTACAGTGTTTTTCTTCGGCGCGGAGGCCTATGACCAATCCACGCGCAGATTTTTTGTTGTAGATAGGACCCAGCAAATCGAGAAAGGGACTGCTTCGGAAGATAGGCTCGAAACCGTCGGGAACATCATTCATGTTTCATTCATCCGTCAATCAATGACAACAAACCCTTTGGCAGCGCCCCCTACTGCCACCCCGCCGAGGTCTTGTCTGGCTCGAATACGTCTCTTACCCGCGAGACAAACTCCAGCTGCGCTTCACTCGGCCCGCCACCAACCTCGGACATACGTTTCAGCAGGTCCGCGGAGGATTCTTTTTGCTCCGGCGTGAATTTTTGCAGACTACGTTCCAGGACTTGATCCGGGCGATCAAAAACCGCACTTCCATCACCCAGTAGGTAAGTCGTAGAGCTGAGAAGAGACGACGCGTCCTTTGAGGAAAGACTGAAGGTTTCTTCGAATATCTGCCTCAGAGTGCTTTTTTCTTCCGACGACAAATCTCCATCTATTCTTGAGACTGCCAAAAGCAGTAATGCCGTCGCCTCCATGGGGCTGTCCAGATTAAAAGCCGGATTGGTGCTGAGTTGCTTTATCCATCGCCGGCGGCGCCCCCAAGCCCAGGGGTTGAGCCATCCTATGTCGACCCCGATTCGATCCAAGGTATACAGAAGTGTGGCAATTGCGGTGATGAGTCCAATGAGTATATGCATTTCAGGTCCCGTCCATTTACCTCAAACCGCATCGCGGGCAGATACTGTCTTGCAGCTTATCCGGCTATCTGCTGCACCAGAAGATACGTTCTAAACAGTCAAAGACAAGCCCATGACAATCGTCAACAGTGAGGCAACTCGCTGGGTAAGCTCGCTGCCAAGAGCTATAACGTATCGGCGCTCCGGCAGATAATCACTTCGCGGCGATAAGTTTCCCACCAAACCTGATCATAAGCACACCAAAAGCGCTACCGGTTAGCAAAGCCAGCACCGAAACAGCGAGCCCTCCACCGGCTTCACGACCGGCGGTACCCATAAAGCCTTTTAGCGCCACAAGCGCAAAACCGCCTGCCACAACAATAAACCAGGCTATGCACAAGGCACCAACGCCAACAAGGACAAACCCAGCAAACCGGTACATATGATAAGTCTACTATCGTTACGGAGTGTCAGCGCTTTCGCTGCTAGAGGGTAGCTCCAGAATGAGGACGAACTAAGTTGTAACGCAGGATGATGAAGGCTTCTAGGGACATGTCTCTTGATGAACTTGGCTTCACAGTTTCATCTGCTCGATCTTCGAAATGGATACTAACGCGTCAAGCTGGGACACTCTTGCAGCCTTCGCTTGTTATTTGACGGCCTAGCATGGAAATTTCTCTCGCATTACTTGACCAATAGTGCCGACCACCACTTCGGGTGTATGAGTGCCAACCAGCCATCCATCAAGGGTTTCGATAATGACCGGTAGATTTATTGCCATGCCATCAGGTAGACAATAAATGGGTTTGCCTGTGCTTTTTTCTTGCTGCTCAGAGGCTACCTGCATCCCACTCGCCACACCCGACAGAAAAGTAAACGTGGCTCCCAGATCCATATTTTCAATTTCAAATTGTGGGCCTGATATCCATATCAGCTCGGAAGAGTTGGAGGAAGTGGCACACGTCGTAGCGAACGCGCAAACAACTAGCGTTAATGCTCGCGCTCGGCAACTCATACTAGACACGCAACGCCGCCAGCATGGGTGACCGGACGGCTTGTAAGCAGGCGGTAGGGAGTCTGGCGACCGCAGGAAGCAAACAGCCCACTCTCGTTAGGCGGCGGATGCAACACAACCACCCCGCTTGAGCACACGATTGGTGGAAGCCGGATACTTGTTTAGCAATGACTCGGGGCGAACAGGCCGCGCTACTAGATTGCCACCGCAATTGGGACAAGTATGTTGCAGCACTAATTCTGCGCAAGATTTGCAAAACGTGCATTCGAATGTGCAGATCATTGCATCAGTAGAACTTGGAGGCAGATCGACGTCGCAGCACTCACAATTCGGTTTCATCTCAAGCATAGTTTTTCTCTCCGGAGTTATTCTGCGTATCGCTGCCAGCAGGGGTGGCCGGATTGCCGTGAAGCGGACAGGAGGGAGTTTAGCGCGCTAAGCGCGCTTAAACTTTGGTGCCTGGCCTTGTTAAGCGTCCTTTGGTTCATCGCTGTGCTCTGGGGGTGGAGGAGCATAAATCAAACCAACAGTAACCGTTTTGCCGCGACGTTTTAGCTTCTTGTCTCGCTTCGTCATCTCCCGGGGCGGACCGGACTCAAGAATAATTTGGTTGAGCGTTTGGTGCCTCGTAATATTTAAGAAGTGATCAGTGTTGGCTATTGAATATTGCAGTTCGCTGATTCTTGCACTGCCTTTTGCCCTGAGAACGCTTAGCTCGTCCATTGTGATTTTGTTGCTCGAAAAGGTGCCGCACAATTTGCACCTAATAAAGTACCTGCCACCACTCCACTCGGGAGCTTCGATTGCGGCTCGTTCACCACATAGCGGACAGTTTTCCACGGCGCCTACAGGTCGCTTAACGCTTCAAGCTGGGGCGGCAAACCGCGCAGCGGTTTGATCGTCCCGGCGCG
>DIYG01000183.1 GCA_002428935.1 Halieaceae bacterium UBA6060 | reverse complement strand
GAGCGCGGGGCGGGGGAACTTGTCACGCCCCGAGCCGGTGGCCTGAAGAGTCGCAGCACCCATACCACCAGCGCCCGAGCCGTGATGGAGTTGGCCCGTTCCACCCCTCGCGGGGAGGGCTCCGCAGCGGACGATCCCCTGCTGCGAGACCGCATGGTTCGCCAGGCGATTCGTGAGGAGGCGCTCAAGGAGCATCAGCGACGCAGTCGCGTGGCTCCCTTGACGGATCATCCCATGCGATTGCCGCTGCAGAACAAACTCCTCGCCTCAGAGCTCTCGCAGGATACGGCGAGCCTGGCCCTCGATGTGCAGGGGCCCGCGGCCAGTTTGTATCTGGGCGATGAAAACGCCCCGGCGGGCGGACAGTGGCCCCTGGCCTATATGAACTCCTACGGCATCACCATCGCCGCCGGTACCAGCGAGATCCAGCGAAATATTCTGGGTGAGCGGGTACTCGGATTGGCCAAGTCGAAGTAGGGGAGGGAGCTCGCGTTATGACACAACCAAATAACTACGGCTTTGAAGAAGAGGCCGGCATGCTCAAAGACAGCGCGCGCCGTTTCTTCGCCGAGAAAATGCCGGTAGATCGACTCCATGCACTGGTCGCCGGCGATACGAATCCCGAGCGGGCACCCACCGTAACCTGGGAGTCCGCGCTGTGGCAGGAAATGGTCGACCTCGGCTGGACAGCGCTCGCCGTTCCCGAGACAGCGGGGGGCATCGAAATGCCCTGGGTTGCGGTGGCCGGACTCCTAGAGGAGGTCGGGCGAGCGGCCTTTCCAACGCCTTTACCCAGCACCCTGCAAGTCAGTGCAGTGTTGCGCGCCGCAGGATCAGCGGCAGAAGAAGCCCTCGGTGAAATCGCCAGCGGTACTCCGGCGACCCTTGCTGTTTTGGATGCGACGGGATCTATGAATCCCGGTGCCGTGCGGGTCGTGGACGGCAAGCTGCAGGGCGAGGCTTTCTTTGTTCAGGATGCCGGGAAGTGCGAGCGCCTGTTGGTCGTGGCGGAGGACGGTGGTCTTCCGGCCCTGTTCTGGTTACCGATGGATGCTCCCGGAGTAACCATTCAGGCCGATGCGATTGTCGACCTCACGCGCGATCAGGCCCGGGTGGCGTTTTCCGGTGCTGAAGGGCAAGCCATAGGCGAGCCTGGGAAGGAAACGTGGGAGGCGGCTTTGCCCGTGCTCTGGACCCTTATCAGTGCCGATATGGTCGGTGCCGCCGAATGGCAGTTACAAACCACCGTAGCGTATGCCCAACAACGCCAGCAGTTCGATCGCCCGCTGGGCTTTTTCCAGGCCGTCAAGCACGATTTGGTCAACGTGATGATCGCGATCGACGAGAGCAAGTCTTTGCTCTACAGCGCAGCCTGCGCTCTGGATCACGAGCCGGGCCGAGGAAAGGAACTGGCTCATATGGCCAAGGCATCAGCGAGTGATACGGCGGCCTTTGCCTGCGGTCGTTCGGTGCAATGCCACGGGGGCATTGGGTTTACCTGGGAATGCTACGTGCACCTGTATTTCAAGCGCCAAAAACACAGTCAACTGCTGTGGGGCGATGGGGCCTGGCACCGGGCGCAGCTGGCGCGTCTCCTTATTGATGGCGAGGGTCGCTCCAAAGCAGCCTAAGCCTACCGGCCTAAGCTTCGCGAAACTGGATTTCGTGGAAGTAAGTTCCGCGAGATCCTTTAGGCGGCCCGATCAGCACCAAGGTAACTGTTCAAGAAGGCCATGAGTTTCTGGCGTTCTTCCCGGGTCTCCGCGGTAAGCGGAAGTAGATGGGTGGTCCGTGGTTCCCGATCTAGAAACAATCGTCCGGTGGCTTCTCGGGCTTCCGTGGCCGCCGCCAACCATATGATCGTGTCGGCGCCTTCCTCGGCGCTGCGCAGAATGCGTTTGGTCAGGCTGTGAAAGCCCGGCAGGGCTGTTTCCACCCCCGGGGTGTCGGCCCAACCGGGGTGCATGGCGTTAACCACGATATCGTCGTCGGCCCAGGCATGGGCTAGTTCTTCCGTAACTACCGTGAGGGCGCGCTTGCAGCGAGCGTAGGCCGTGGCTCCACCGTAACCTTCCGGTGCGGCTTCAAGGCGCTCGACCTCGAGCTTTTGCGAGTACATGCCCCCCGAGACCACGTTGATAACTCGGGCATCCTGGCTTTTTCGTAGCAGCGGGTACAGGGCATTGCTTAAACGCCAGGGACTGAGTAGGAGTAGGGCAAAGCTCTGTTCGAGGCCTTCGCTGGTCTGCCCCCAATCATTGAACAGGGCGCCGGCGTTATTAACCAGCACGTCGATGGGTCGTCCGGCCTCCAGCAGGCGCTCGGCCAGGGCGTCTACATCGGTCATCAAGGCCAGGTCCGCAAGCTCATAACGGATGTGAGGGTTCCCCGTGTCCTTTTTCAGATTTGCGACTACCGCTTTTGCCTTGGTGGGATCGCGCATGACCAGGGTCAGGTCGGCGCCGCGACGGGCCAGATCCCTCGCCGTTGCCAGACCCAGACCAGAGCTCGCGCCCGTTATAAGGACGTGGCGATCTTTCATGGAGGCGCTGATGGGTTTAAAGCGACGCTTGCCTCGCTGGTAACCGAGCTTGCTGAAAAGGGCGAGACCGGGCCAGACCAGGCGGTCCGCAGCCGCGCTACCTGCAGAGATCTTAGGGCTCTCAAACCGATCTTCCAAAGCGCGGCCGAGGCCCTGCACGGCCACACGGCCCATGCGTTTCATGCCCAGGCGTAGGGCCGGTTCAAACGGAGTGAGAGCCTCTCGGTATTGGAAGTCTGCCGTATAGCGGACGAGCGTGCCTTCGGCGGTGGATTCCAGGTCGATACGATCAACGGCCTCAAAGAGCCAGCTCTTGGCTTCCAGGGTGATCAGCGAGGGCGGGTCGAACTCCGTCACCGTGTAGGCCAAATCGATGGCACCCAGGGGCAAGCGGCAACGAACCAGAAACTCGGTGCCGATGGCGATGGGGCCTCGCGTTGTTTTCGTCGCCTGGAATGCCGTGGCATCCCATTCCGCCGTGCTAGTGAAATCGGCGATATAGGTAAAGCACTCGTCTATGGGGCGAGACACGGTTACGGATTCCTGGAGCCGTATCATGGAGGTTACCGAAGCAAGGAATTTCACGCATAGCTACGAAGGGTGTGCGACGGCGGTTCACTAGAGGCTCACGGGCTTTGGGGGTATCGATCTCCCGACTCTGCGCGCATTCGCCACCGGATCGGTGGTGGTATTGCTAGTCGTCGACCCAGACGTGGCGCAGGGGTTCACCAAAGTCGTCGTAAATGACTCGCCGGCGGGAACGCTCGCGGCGGGGTTTGGCCACGGGCTTGCGTTTATGCTTCATGGCATCTCGCCGGGCTTCGATGGCCGCTACCACCTCGTTTACCGGGGTCCGGGTCTCGCGAGGTTGGTTG
>DIYG01000155.1:21643-21870 GCA_002428935.1 Halieaceae bacterium UBA6060 | reverse complement strand
CTTCTGGGCGTAATCCTGGCGTCCTACCTCTTCGCCCGGCGCCAGAAGATTCCCTTTGGTCAGCTCTTGGATTTTGTGGCGCCCCTGGCACCCCTGGGTCTCGCCCTTGGGCGCCTCGGCAACTTTATTGGTCAGGAGCTCTGGGGGCGACCGACGGACGTTCCCTGGGCCATGGTGTTCCCCCGGGACCCCCTCGCCCTGCCTCGTCACCCCTCCCAGCTCTATCA
>DIYG01000155.1:19961-21580 GCA_002428935.1 Halieaceae bacterium UBA6060 | reverse complement strand
CGTCACCCCTCCCAGCTCTATCAGTTCGCTCTGGAGGGCATGCTGCTGTTTGTTCTACTGCTTTATTTCAGCCGGCGGCCACGGCCCCAATGGGCAGTCTCCGGAGTTTTCGCCCTGGGCTACGGTGTATTGCGCTTTTTCGCCGAGTTCTTCCGTCAGCCCGATGCCCATCTGGGGATTCAGGCTTTTGGTTGGATGACCCGCGGGCAGATATTGTGCGTCCCCATGATCCTCCTTGGCCTATACCTGCTTTACCATGCCTACGCGGGCAAGGGTTCAACAGCTGCGGTCAGCGAACCGCCCCCTCCTCGGCGTAAATCATAAGGAGTCATCGCGATGAGATCCTATCTGGACCTGCTCCAGGACATCCTCGATAACGGCGTGCGCAAGGACGATCGCACGGGCACCGGTACCCTGTCGGTTTTTGGTCGTCAGTATCGTCACGATCTGACGGAAGGGTTTCCCTTGCTGACCACCAAGAAGCTGCACCTGAAAAGCATCATCAATGAGCTCATTTGGTTCCTCAATGGCGATACCAACATTGCCTGGCTGCAGGAACATGGCGTTAGCATCTGGAACGAATGGGCGACCGAGGCGGGAGAGCTCGGCCCCGTTTACGGAAAACAGTGGCGGGCCTGGCCGACTCGCGACGGCGGCGAAATCAATCAGATTGACTATGTCATCGATTGCCTGCGACATCGGCCCGATAGCCGGCGGATCCTGTTTCACGCCTGGAACGTGGAGTACTTGCCCGACGAGTCTCTCAGTCCCCAGGAGAACGCTCGCGCCGGGCGCATGGCGCTACCGCCCTGCCATCTGCTCTATCAGTTTTATGTGGCGAATGGACGCTTGTCGGCGCAGCTCTACATCCGTTCCAGCGATACCTTCCTGGGGCTGCCCTTTAATACGGCCAGTCTGGCCGTACTGGTGCTGATGCTCGCCCAGCAGACGGATCTGGAGCCTGGAGAGATTGTTGTCACCACCGGGGACTCCCATCTGTACCTCAACCATATGGATCAGGTGCGGGAGCAGTTGTCTCGCGAGCCACGCCCGTTGCCCGAGCTGGTCCTGCTGCGTAAGCCAGCGAGTATTTACGACTATGCCTTCGAAGACTTTGAGCTGCGGGCTTACGACCCCCATCCGCACATAGCCGCGCCGGTCGCCGTATGAGCAGGCTGCCCATAGCCCTGGTGGTGGCCGCTGCGGATAACGATGTCATCGGAAGGAACAACAGTTTGCCCTGGGATTTGCCGGCGGATCTGGCACATTTTCGCCGCCTCACCATGGGCAAGCCGATCCTTATGGGGCGGCGCACCTTTGAATCCATTGGTAGGCCTTTGCCTGGCCGGAGCAATGTCGTCATCAGTCGCGACGAGAGCTATGCCGTCGAGGGTATACACCGGGTAAGCAACCTGGACGAAGCCTTGACGCTTGCCGAGGACATCGCCCTCATCGATGGCAGTGAAGAGCTGATGGTTATCGGCGGCGCTCAGATCTACACACTGGCTTTGCCCAGGGCGTCGCGTCTTTACCTGACGCGAGTCCATGTCTCACCCGAGGGCGACACTCATCTGCCAACCGTGGATTGGGGGCAGTGGCGGCTCGCGGCGGCGGAGGAG
>DIYG01000155.1:0-19892 GCA_002428935.1 Halieaceae bacterium UBA6060 | reverse complement strand
GGCTCGCGGCGGCGGAGGAGTGCCCCGCCGAAGATGGACATCCCGCGCACACGTTTCTGGAGTACACGCGCATTCTTCCTTAAGACACGGGAATTGGCGGGATAACTGTTACCTTTGCGAGGAATGATGTTACTCAAATACACAGTGACCCAAACGGCGCAGCAACGAGCCATCTGTTGTTTGAAATAACCGAACTTATCTGTTTACATCTTCCGCCCGGCCTAAGACTTGGGGGTGTTACCAACCCGGCCCCGAGTCTCTGTTGAAACCATCCAGACAGAACAGCTCACAATCTCTCGACACAGGAAGCACAGTTCCCATGATTAGCTATCGACTGAAGAATGTGCTGCTCGTCGCCGCTGCCGCGCTCTTGGGCGCAGCTGTGACCACGCATGCAGACACACTCGACGACATTCTCGAGGTCAGCGCAACGAAAACCGATGCCGCGCGCCAGTCTCAGGCCAAGGTGGATCGCCTCGCCGATGAAACCCGCAATCTGCTCGACGACTACAAAACGGTCATGAAGCAGATCGACGGTCTTCGGGTCTACAACGCCCGCCTGCAGCGTCAGATCGACAGCCAACTTCGTCGTATCGACGAGATTGATCAGTCCATCGACCAGGTAACGGTTATTCAGCGGCAGATGACGCCTCTGGTTATCCGCATGATTGACGGGCTGGAGCAGTTCGTTGAGATGGATGTGCCCTTCAATATCGACGAGCGTCGTGCGCGGATCGAATTCCTGCGCACCAACGTGGATCGCTCGGACCTGACCGTTGCAGAGAAATTCCGTCAGGTACTCGAGGCCTACAACATTGAGCTTCAGTACGGCCGAGGCTTCGAGACGTACAACGCAACGATTGACACGGGCACGGGCCCCCGCGATGTGGACTTCCTGCGCATCGGTCGGATTGCTCTCGTTTACCAGACCACCGACGGCGCGGAAGCCGGCGTGTGGAACAACGAGTCGCGCAGCTGGGATCCCCTTCCCACCGGTGATTACTCCGCGGCCATTCGCCAGGGTGTTCGAATCGCCAAGAAGCAGGCCACCATCGACCTTCTTGAAATGCCCATCGCTGCACCGGAGGCGCAATAATGAACTCGCTTAACAAACTCTTTTCTGCCCTTGCGCTGGGCGGCATGGTGGCGATGTCGAGCGTCACCTTTGCCCAGGATGAAGCCGAAGCAGCGGCCGCCGCGCCGCCACCGCCGGATCCTCGCGAGGTAGCTGCGGAAAACCTGAACCAACTGCTGGAATTCGTTAAGCAGGGTGCGGTCACGGAGCAAAGCGAAGCTCGCGCCCGTGAGCAGCGCTTCCAAGCCGCGAAAAATGACCAGGAACGCCTCCTTAACGAAGCTGAGGCCGAGCGGACCCGCGAAGAGCGCCGCTCTGCTCAGCTGGAAGAGCAGTTCAACAACAATGAGCTGTTGGTTGCTGAGAAGCAAGAACAGCTGCGCGAGCGCCTCGGTGCCCTGACGGAGCTGTTTGGCCACCTGACCGCCGCCTCTGGCGACCTCAAGGCCAACCTGGATGTATCTCTTGTTTCGGCGGAATATCCCAACCGCGGTGAATTCCTGCAGGAGCTCATCGACAAGATGAGCACGTCGGATCGTCTGCCCAGCATCGAGGAAATCGAGCGCGTGTGGTACGAGATGCTCCGTGAAATCACCGAGACGGGCAAAGTCGTAGCGTTCAATACGGAAGTTGCCACGCCTTCGGGCGAGCGTGCCGCGCGCAACGTGGTTCGTATTGGTGCCTTCAACGTCATCGACACGGAAGGTAACTACCTCAAGTACGAGAACGGCAACCTCAGCGTGCTGCCGCGTCAGCCCGCTGGCCAGTACACGGGTTGGGCCAGCTCCCTGGCGAATTCAAGCAGTGGCATGCAGCAGTTCGGTATCGACCCGACGGGCCCCACCGGCGGTTCCTTCCTCGCGGCGATCATCGACAGCCCGACCCTCGAAGAGCGCTGGCACCAGGGCGGTTACGTGGGCTATGCCATCACCGCCGTCGGTATCTTTGCGCTGTTGCTCGCGGTCTTCCGTCTGCTGGTACTCACGGGTGTGAGCGCCAAGGTCAGCAAACAGCTCAAGTCTGACAAGGCCATGGACAACAACCCCCTGGGCCGCGTCCTGAAGATTCACGAAGACAACCCAAGCATGGATCTCGAGACGCTCGAGCTGAAGATGTCCGAGGGCGTGATGCGCGAAACGCCGAAGCTCGAGTCGGGTCTGACCCTGCTCAAGATCATCGCCGCTGTTGCCCCGCTCATGGGTCTGCTGGGTACGGTGACCGGTATGATCATCACCTTCCAGGCCATCACCATCTTTGGTGCTGGCGATCCGAAGGCCATGGCCGGCGGTATTTCTGGAGCCTTGATCACCACGGTACTGGGTCTGTTGGTAGCCATCCCGACGGTGCTTCTGCACACGATCGTCAACGGACGAGCCCAACGTATCCTCCACGTGCTGAACGAGCAGGCGACGGGTATCGTTGCCGAGCACTCCGAAAGCGCAAACCGCTAACCGGTCGGGAGTCTGATCATGGGAGGTTTCCTGGAGACCATTCTCGCCTTCATGGACAAGGGCGGGAATGTGCTTTGGCTCATCGCCATCCTGGTCTTCGTCATGTGGACCCTGATCTTCGAGCGCCTGTGGTTCTTCAGCTTTGTATGGCGCAAAGAGGTTTTCGGGGTCATCAGCACCTGGGAAGGTCGCTCGGAGCGTAAGTCATGGAACGCAAAGCAGGTGCGTGAGCGCCTGCTGTCCATCGCTCGCGAAGACATCCAGACGAATCTTCCGGTCATCACTACCTTGGTTGCCCTTTGCCCTCTGCTGGGATTGTTGGGCACGGTAACGGGCATGATCGAGGTGTTTAACGTCATGGCGGTCACCGGTGGTGGCGATGCGAAGTCCATGGCCGGTGGTGTCGAGCGTGCGACGATCCCCACGATGGCCGGTATGGTCGCGGCCCTGTCCGGGCTGTTTGCCAACACTTATTTGCAGCGTATTGCCGATCGTGAGCAGGAACTGCTGGAAGACCAGCTGACCTCGGATCACTGATCCGGGTTTAAGGGACGCTATTACATGCGCAAACTTGTAAAAAAGCAGGAAGAAGAGGGAGCGGATATCGATCTCACGCCCATGCTGGACGTGGTCTTTATCATGCTGATCTTCTTCATCGTTGTGGCCTCATTTATCAAAGAGGCCGGCATCGAGGTTAATCGCCCCGACGCCAACAATAACCCGCCGGAGAATGATTCCGTTTCTATCCTCGTGCGCATCGAGGCGGACGATCAGATCTGGATGGAGAATCGTCGGGTAGATGCTCGCGCCGTGCGCGCCAACATCCAGCGCCTGCTGGCGGCGGACCCGGAAGCTCCTGTGAGCATCAAAGTTGATAAGGGGGCTACCGCCAATACGGTCGTGGATGTGGCTGATGCGGCCCGCGAGGCTGGTGCCGGTATTGTGAACTGGGCCAGCGGGGAGCGGCGTTGATATGAGCATTCGAGAAGGCGGGGCCCGCAGCAAGGCCGCAGACGAGGAAGCTGGCAAGATCGACCTCACGCCCATGCTGGACGTGGTCTTCATCATGCTGATCTTCTTTATCGTTACCTCCTCCTTCGTCAAGGAGCCCGGGGTCGAGCTGTTCAAGCCTCAGGCGAGCACGACGGACATCTGCGAGCGGGGCACGATCATCTTTGCGGTTGATGGCCGCGGAGATATCTACTACAACAAGAACAAGGTGCCGATGGAACGCGCTGCCCGCATGGTCGAGGTGGCGAAAAAAGAGGCACCACAGGCGAATATGGTGATCCAGGTAGATCAGGATACGCCGGCCTACATCGTGGAGGACCTCTATGATGCAGTGCGGCCGCTTCTGACCTCTCCGCCGTGTATCTCCACGGATGATGAGGCCTGATTACCGCTGATTTGTGCGGATGCCGGGGCGGGGAACCAACACAGCTCCGGTAGTGCCTAAGACCTGAGGCTCATGGATGGCTCGGTAAAAGGCGCAAGAACGGCAAGAACGAACTGACGCGAGGTTTAGAGCCATGGGCAACAGTATTCTTCGGTCACTGGTAGGGGCACTGGTTGCCATACCCGTGGCATTCGGACTGTTCTTCCTGATGCAGAGTCTGATTGATAAAGATTATGAGCAGGAAGAAGTAAAAGGCCGCAAGATCGCCGATATTGTGACTCCAGATCGGGAGATCGAGGTCAATACCAAGGAAGTTAAACCAGAAAAAGTCGAAGACCCCGAAGAGCCCCCGCCGGAGCTGGATCAGATTGAGATCGACTTCGACACCGATATGGACGTGGCTAACATCGCCCCCGCAGCCAGTGTCTCCGTCGACATCAGCACCAGCGGCATGTCCACCGGCGATGGCGAGTATCTGCCCATTGTGAAGGTGGCGCCCATCTACCCCCGCCGTGCTCAGACTCGTGGCATCACTGGGTACTGCATCGTTGAGTACACCGTGACCCGTTCAGGCTCAATCCGAGATCCCATTCCTGTGGATTGCTCACCATCGGGCGTCTTCGAGCGTGCATCAGTAAAAGCCGCTGAGAAGTTCAAATACAAGCCCCGGGTTGTGGATGGGGAGGCCATCGAGGTGGCCGGCGTTCAGAACAAGTTTACCTACGAGCTGGAGCAGTAAGGCATGCCAACAATCCGTAAGGCGGCGCTGCTGGCCGCACCGGTCCTCGCCGCCCAGCTTGTCCTCTCCCAGACAGCTTTGGGCCCAATCTTGAGTGGAGTAGCCTCCGCTCAGGCGCAGGAAGAAGCGAAAAAAGAGCAGGAGACACGCCGTACTCCGGCGCTGCGCAACAAGGTTTATGAAAAGCTTGCGGAGGCTCAAGCGGCCGCGGAAGCGAAAGACATGGCCACGGCGCAGAAGATTCTCGATGCCATGCTAGCCGGGCGTCGTGATAACGAGCTCAACAGCTACGAGTTGGCCAACGTCTACAATCTCTACGCGTTTATTCATTACTCCCGTGAGGACTACACCTCCGCGCTGCAGTCCTACGAAAACGTAATCAAGCAGCCAGACATACCACTGGCTATGGAGATCAACACTCGCTTCACGGTTGCGCAGCTGTATTTTGTTCAGGAGCGGTGGCAAGACGGCGTTAACGCTCTTCTGAAGTGGTTCGACATGACCACCACCCCTAATGCGAACGCTTACGTGCTGCTGGCTCAGGGGTACTACCAGCTCAAGGACTACGATAAGGCATTGGATAACATCCAGATTGCCATCGCCGATTTTGAGGGCAAGGGTCGAGTACCGAAGGAGCAGTGGTACAACCTGTCTCGTTTCCTTTATGCGGAAAAAGGCATGAATGCCGAGGCGACGGCGGTCTTGCGTGATCTCATCACCTACTATCCGAAGAAGCAGTATTGGGTGCAGTTGAGTTTCATGTACTCGGAAGCTAACGACGAGACAAAGCAGCTCGGAGCCATGGAAACCGCCTACGTGCAGGACATGCTCGAAAAGGATGGTGAGTTCCGCAATATGGCGTCACTGCTGTTGAATGCGGAAGTGCCCTATAAAGCGTCTCAGGTGTTGAAGCGCGGCTTCGATGAGGAAATCGTCGAAGACACTTCGAAAAACTGGGAGTTGTATGCCGGTGCGTTGCGCCAGGCTCAAGAGGTTGAAGACGCGATTCCCGCCATGGAGAAAGCCGCTTCGATGTCAGATTCCGGTGACCTCTATGCCCGGCTTGGCAACATCTACCTGGATGCGGACAAGAACGAAGAAGCCATCGAGGCGATTACCAAGGGCCTCGATCGAGGCGGCGTGAAACGGGCAGATAACGCCAACCTGGTGCTCGGCATGGCCTACTTCAACACCAAACAGTACAGCAAGGCGCGTAACGCCTTCCGTGCTGCAGGTCGCGATGAGCGCTCAGAGAAGTATGCACGGCAGTGGATCGCCTACATGGACTCTGAACTGGATCGGCAAAAGAAACTGGCCGAAGACATCTAGGTCAGGTTTTGATGGGATTTTGAAAGCCGCCTTCGGGCGGCTTTTTTGTGCCCGACCCGAATGGTTTCGCTATTTTAGGCGAACGGATACGGCGAAAGGCTCAAGGTCCGTACCGCATTGATCGCACACCACGTGTCCACGGAGGCGGTGGCCGCAGGTCTTGTGGGTGAGAATCATCGGTGCCCCCCGGCCCTCTGGATCACACCAACGATCACCCCATTGTAGGAGGGTGAGAAAGTAGGGGAAAAGGTCCCAGCCTTTTTCCGTCAAGTAGTATTCAAAGCGCCGCGGTCTCTGTTGATAGGCTCGCGAGCCGAAGATGCCGTGCTTCTCCAGAAACTTCAGCCGGTCACTGAGAATGTTCGTCGCCACCGGCAATTCACGATGGAATTCGTCGAAGCGGGAGTGGCCGTGAAACGCCAGGGCAATCACATTGGCGGTCCAACGGTCGCCAACAATATTGACGAGATTGCGATAGACGCTGCGGGGACTGGGCACTTCCGCTGCAGATAGGGAAGAGCGACGTCGAACCTTCTTACTGCGTACATCGCGAGTCGCTCCGGGACCGAGGGAGTACTCGACATCCTGACCCGAGATGGTCTCCTCACAGTGACCGCACTGGAGCCTGGGGGTAAACACATGCCCGCATTTTTGGTGCACCAGTTGCACGGAATCCAGTGCCGGCGTGCGGTAGTAGCGTCGCTCCCAGTCGATGGCCATCATCGCAGAAGCGTGGAGATCCAGGGACTTCTCCGTTAGGTGATAGCTACTACCCCGCTGGCCCTCACCCTTGGACTTCTTACGCAAGCAACCCAGGTTTTGCAGCCACTTCAGGCGATCAGAGAGAACGCCTCGGGAAACCCCGGTAGCCTCAAGCATTCCCGTGAAGGTATTAATGCCCCAAAACACCTCCTGGATTATGAGCAGGCACCACTTGTCGCCCACCTCGTCCAGGGCACGGGTGATGGAACTGGCCCTTGTACACAGGGTGTTTTTGTTTTCAGGGGCTTCCGTAGGCGTACCCTGAGGAGCTGTCGCCATGGGTTCCCCCTCAGCAAACCACCGAGTATACACCCTGCAAACCCTTGTAATTCGAGCCTGGGGAATGGGCGGCATTTGTTGACATTATCAAGGCGGACACCTAATCTCAGACATTGGTTCGATAATGCAAGCCATTACGAACCAAATAGGGATGCCCCGCAATAACTTAACGATAACGAGACGCGCTCTATGAATACTCGCCGCCATGGCCCAGCTAGCTCTTTAGATTGTTCGCAAGAAGCAGTTTCTACCCACCCTCTGCGTCGTCGGCGTCCGGCGACGTTTGCCCTGACACCGCTGTGTCTGGCCGTTGCCGCTGCGGTTCCCCTTGCTGGAAGCCCTTCCCAGGCGCAAGCACAGCTTGAGGAAGTGGTCGTAACGGCTCAGCGTCGGGAAGTGGGACTGCAGGACTCAGCCCTGTCTATTACCGCTTTCTCGGGACGCACTTTGGAAGAGGCTCAGGTCTTTAGCACGGGAGATCTCGCTCAGCAGACAGCGGGTATTTCCTTTACCAATCCCACGCCGTTCGACATGGAATTGAACATCCGCGGGGTAATGAACACTCGCCTCGATGCGCCGAGTGCCTCGCGATCCGTCGGGATTTTCTTCGACGAGGTGGTCGTCGGCCGTATGGGTCTCATGAATATGGATTTCTACGACCTTGAACGCGTGGAAATCCTTCGTGGTCCCCAGGGCGTGTTGCTCGGTAAAAACGTTGTCGGTGGTGCGATCAGCATCATTACCGCAAAGCCGGAATTTGAAACCAACGCCTCGATTCGCGCCCAGGCCGGTAATCTCGATTCGCGCCTGCTCTCCGGTCACTTCAACACGGCCATCAATGACAAGCTCGCCATGCGTGTTGCGGCTCAGTTCCGAGAAAATGATGGCTTCGCCGAAAACGCGGAAACAGGACGGCCCCTGCACAACATTGAGAGTAAGCAGGCTCGCCTGTCGTTTCTCTACGCTGGTGACAACGACTTTGAGGGTCGCTTGATCCTTGAGTACATGGAAGATGATGGCAACGGTACCTGCGCCATCGGTGAAAACGGCAATCCCTGGGATGTGGCCCGCGGTGTGGTTGGCCTGACGGACATTCGCAAGTGTATTCCCGAAGCCGTCCAGTACACCAATATCCCTGGTGACAGTCGTCAGTTCTACGAGCGCGAGGCGACGAGCATTACCCTGCGCCTGGAAAAGGGTTTCGAGAACATGTCCTTGATCTCGCTGACCAACTACCGGGAAGGGGAGGGCGAGAGTCAATATTCCCAGACCGGCCTTGGCCCGGACGCCCCGGGTTTGTTTCCCGCCTTCCTTGAGGCGATAGGAAGCGGAAGTCCTTTGGCGGTGCCTCTTGGATTGGCCTTTGACTTCCCTGTGCGTGAGGCGGAGGACCTTAGCCAGTTCGTCCAGGAGTTCCGCTTGGTGTCGGACTTCGACGACAGCGCCTGGGATTACATCGCAGGTGTCTACTTCCAACGGGATGAGGTTGAAAAGAACGATCTCTTCTGGGGTGAAACCATTCTCGGTGGTCCTCCTTTTCCCTTTGGTGGGTTGAATGGTGAGAGCGAATGGTTCAACGACGCCACCACCGACAGCTGGGCCGTGTTCGGTCAAGTTGGTTATCAGATTACCGATGACCTGAAGTTCACTCTCGGAGCGCGCTACACGGAAGACGAGATCGATGGCTTTATCTCAGCACGGGTTAATGCGACGGATGACAAGTTCAACCCCGGTGAGCCAACACCCCTGGTGCCCTTAACCGGTGAACCGGATGGCGAAGGGGGCATCATCCCTTATCCCGTCGGCGATGCGTATGCGACGCCCTACGGGGAAACCTGGGATGAGCTAACCTTCTCGGGAATTCTGGAATACGCCATCAGCGATGATGTGATGGTCTACGGCAGTGTGTCCCAGGGCTATAAGAGTGGTGGTTTCCAGGATACGCCGCCCAATACCCTGGGGGCGACCGTGGCCTACGATCCTGAGACGGTACTGAGCATCGAGGTCGGTCTGAAATCTGAGTTCTGGAATAATCGCCTGCGCATCAACGGCGCGATCTTCTCCATGGACTACGAAGACCTGCAGGTGGAGTTCACCAACGACCAGTGCCTCTGCAACATCGTTTCCAATGCTTCCGATGCGAAGATCCAGGGTATGGAGATCGAAGCCAGTCTCGCCGCGACGGACAGTCTGCTGATCTGGTTTAACGGCTCCTTCCTGGATACGGAGTACGAAAACTACGTGATCAGCACCGGGGACTTCTCCGGCAACCAGCTCCAGCGCACGCCGGACAATCAGATCTCTACGGGTTTTGAATACACGGCGAGCCTGGGTGACTGGGGCGATGCCTTGAAGTTCCGACTGTCCTACACCTGGCAGGATGAGATGCCCTGGGCCCACACGAGCGTATCCTTTGAGGATGACTACGGATTGCTGGATGGTCGCATTGGCCTGAGCCCGGAGAACCAGAACTGGACCATTGCCCTCTGGGGACGCAACCTGGCCGATGAAGAAGCGCGAGCCAATGTGATCGAGTTCTTGGGTGGCGATGTGTCCTTGTACAACCCACCGCGAACTTACGGTCTGGAACTCGGCTACCGCTGGTAGCCCTCAGCCTGAGGGGCCTCGTTGGGGAGGCCCCGCAGCACCGCGGGGCCTTTTCTTGGGGAAGCTGTTTGCGGTGTAACTTGGGGCCGAATTAGCCCAGGGGCGCTCAGTGCGCCCCTTCTTCTACACCCATTTCGCTGAGCAGCGAAGCGCGATCGAAGTACTCTCGCCATTCCTGCACCTTGCCATCACGAATCTCCAGCACCGCGACTACGGGTACAGAACCCTCTTTACCTCTGAAGGTAAACACGTCCACGCGCTCAAGAAACACAACGTCGTTGTTCACCGCAATGTTTACCAGCTTCAACTCAAGGGCGCTGGCACCGTTGAGCAAGCCCGCGAACTGGGCCTCAATGTTCGCTCGCCCCACGGTTGCCTCGGGCTGCATCATGCTTTGAAAACGCCCATCTTCGGCGAACAAGTTGGCGATCGCTGGAACATCGAGATCATTCCAGGCATTAACCATATTGTGGGCGACAACCAACGGTGGGTCCTCCGCTTGAACCAGAGTAGTGGTAGCGCTACCGGCGATTAAGGCGATGCCGCAGAGCATCTTGGTAGATAGTTTTTTCGGCTGTCGAGGGGTGAGAAAAGCCATGGTTATTCCTTCTTATGGTGGGTTAGGGTTCTCCTGGAGGCGCTGGCTCAGCGCCCGGGTTTTCAGGAGTCAAAACGAGTGCGTTTTAGGCGTAGTCCTGCGGCTTCACGATCCCAGGTATCTTCCGTGACGCCCGTTTCTCGTACCGCGATCTTGCGAACCTTATTGGTTGGCGTGCGGGGAAGGGCATCGACGGGGCGAAAGTAGCGGGGCACCATGAAGTGGGGCATGCGGGGAATCAGAAACTCCGCCAGGGCCCGGGGGGAAGGCGCGTTCTCTGACGCGACATAGGCCAGGAGGATTTCGTCTTCCGCGAGATCACTCGGCACGGCCACGGCGCAGGCCTCCACAAGATCTGGATGGGCCAGAGCCTCCGCTTCTACCTCCGCAGAAGACACGTTCTCCCCGCGACGACGGATAGAGTCTTTTTTTCGATCCACGAAGAAGTAGTTGCCCTGGTCGTCCTGACGCACCAGGTCGCCGGTGTGGAACCAGCCGTTTCGCCAGGCATCGGCGGTGGCGTCTGGTCGATTCAGGTAACCGGCGAACATCGTCCAGGGGTGTTCGCTGCGAACGACGAGCTCGCCGACCTCACCAGGCTTGCAGGGTATGTCATAATCATCCACCACCCGACACTCACAGCCCGCCCGGGGTTTACCGAGGCTGCCGGCGATGGAGCAGTCCAGCTCCGTGATCAGGGGCCCCGAAAGCTCCGTCATGTTGAAGCCCGACAATGTGTGAAAGGCAAAGCGGCGGGCTACCTGCATGGCCTGTTCGGTGAGCATCAGGGTCACAATACGTAAGCTGTTATCGGGATCCGTAACCTTGGGTTCGGCAGCGGCGAGAAAGTCCGCCATGGAGCCAATGAGGCCGGAGGTGGCGGTGGCGCCCTCCTGCTCAATGCGCTCCCAGTAGTTATGGGTGCTGAAGCTGCTGTACAAGGCCAGGGTCGCATCGTTGGCCAGGGCTGCAATCACCGACGCGGCACCGCCCACGTGAAAGATCGGCAGCTCCGTGAGCATGGTGTCTGTCGCCGTCAGATACCCGTAGGTCGCCTGGGCTGTGCTGTAGCCGTGGCCGTAGGGGCAGAGCACACCTTTGGAGGGGCCCGTGGTCCCCGAGGTGAAGATGATCATCTGCAGATCCCAGGGCCCCAGAGATTCTGGCTCCCGAGATTCATCACATCTGTGTTTAGGTAGGGCCGACAGCCACTTGGTGGAAGACGAGGGGACTCCCGTTGTCTCAGGTTCTGTGTTGGGGCCGCAGACCAACACTTGCGGCAGGGTGATGCCGTCTAGATGGTCAAGTCGTTCAAGGAGTTGGGGGTGCAGCACCAGTACTTTTGGATCGCTCTCGCGCAAGGCGTGGCTGAGCATCCGACCGCGAAAGTCTGTATTTAGCGGGACGAATACCGCACCGAGGTAGGCGCAGGCCAGCCAGCACTGGAGGAGGTCGGCCCCGTTGGGGAGCCAGATAGCCACATGGTCACCCTTCGCCACGCTGTGCGCCGCGAGTAGTTCCGCTGCCCCTTCCATGCGCTGTTGCATCTCCAGGCCCGTCCAGGTGCTGCCATCCTCGAAGCGCACGAGTACCGTACTCGGTGCTTCCCTGGCACGGCGCAAGACGATAGACGACAGGACACACCGCTCCGCCGTCGGCGTCTGGCCGTCGAACCAGGGCGGATGCAAAGCTGCGCTGTCGGTCATGGGTTTAGGCCCGTTGGAGCGCCGCTACTTGCGCGGGGTCGAGGTACTCTTCGAGGGCGGTGAGGCGACCGTCTTCCACGGTGCAGATCGCACAGGCGTAGAGAGCAATGGTTTCTCCCCCGGTGGTTTCACCACGTAAAACGTGTTGCTGCAGGTATCCGTTGGGTAAGGCTTCCAGGCGCACGAGATCGTAGTGCAGATTATTCAGCTTCCGATGCATCCAATGCAGGGTTTTGATGTTGAGTTCAACGCTTTGCAGACCCTCTTCAAAGTTGTGCCAAATTCGTGCCTCGGGGTGATAGATCTCCCGTACCGCGTCTCCGTCATTGTTGTTCAGAGCGTCGAGAAAACGCCGTGCTACATCCAGATGGGCTTCCGTTGAGGACATAAGGGGGCCTACGTTGTGAGTTGCATAACAATACTTATGCGACCTAAGATAACCAGTCCGTCGCTGCAAGGCCAGCGATTTCCGCGATTTGGAGATACGACATGGAAGCCCAGGAAACCATCGATAAGCATAAGCTGGCGGAATTCATGAGCCGTCAGGAAATCCTCGCCGTCCTTGCCCGCTATGCACGCGGTGTCGATAGGGCCGATGGGGAACTCCTGGCCAGTTGCTATCACCCCGATGCTATCGAGGAGCACGGTAGTACCTACAGCGGCCCGGCTGCCGAGTACATAGCCGGCGCCATGGAGCGCCTAAAGCTTATGGGGCCGTTGGCGCACTATCTCTGCAGTACTCATATCGATTTCGATGGCGACGTGGCCTGGGTGGAAACTTACGTGCTCACCTTCGCCCGCATGGCCGGCGACGGGGGTGATACGGACACGCTAACGGGCGGCCGACTGTGTGATCGTTTTGAACGAAGAAATGGTGACTGGCTCATTGCCCATCGCCGCATGACCTTTGATTGGAATCGCGATATGACGGCCAATGAGGCCTGGTGCGCCGGGCTCTTTGACCCTCGCGACCCAGGGTTTCATTTGGGTCGCAAGGATCATGAGGACTTAAGCTACCAGCGTTTCTAGCCACTCTGGTAAGGCGTCGCCTGCGCGTTGCCCGGCGATGATTCCGCTATCGGCGTAGTCCCGCCAGTGGGCGATGCGCCCGTCCCGAAATTCAAATACACCCATGTAGGGATACCGGACCCGCTGGCCATCGCTGCTCAGATAGTCATCGATGCCCTCTACCAAAAGCGCGGAGCCGCTTTCGGCACTTCTAAGGATGCGCCAGTTGTTCTCCGCACCTATATGCTCGCGGAAGTTTTCCAGGAATCGACGGACCCAGTCCTTGCCTATGAGGGGGCGTTCTCCAACGAGGAAGTGGTACTCCACGTCCTCGCATAGTTGTTCGAGAACGCCGTCGACGTCTTTTTGCTTCCAGGCCTCGATTACTGCCTCGACGACTGCGCGCTTATCATTTTCGCTGCTCATAAAGCCTTTGCTCCGGGGATCGCTGTCCAAAGATGAGGTGCATCCGCTTGTCGGAGCACGGCTTCGATAGTATCTTGTATAAGAAGACCAATAAAGAGCGAAGGCCCCGCGCACTTGTCTCCAGGCTCACCCAGTGGCGGGTATCGCAAGCGAAAAAGCTATGACTAATTCCACGCAGGACTGGCGCAGCGCACCCTGTCGCCCCAATGATTTACCGCCCATGGACTTGCGCGTGCAACGCGCTGAGGATGGCTCGGTCTGGTTGCAGCACGGGCAAGAGCTGGCGTCTTTCGAACCCACGTTTCTGAGCCACCTACGGCGGCAGGCCGAGATCAACCCCGACAAAGTTGCTTATGCCCGGCGTGGTCCCGGCGGGGCCGTTAACGACGCGCCCTGGGAATCGATAAGCTATGCTGAACTCCTGGCGCAGGTATTGAGAATCGCGGCCTGGTTTGGGGCGCGAAATGCCCAGGGTGAAGTGTTGTTGCTGCTCACCGGCAACTCCATAGCCCATGCGGTACTGCGTCTGGGAGCGATGGTCAGTGGCGTGGTGATCTGCCCCGTGAGCGCCGCTTATGTGGCTGCGGGTGGGGACTTCGCGCGTTTGAGTCATGTCCTTGAGCTGGTAAAGCCGAAGTACCTCTTTGCTGAAGCCGAGGGAGATGCGGCAGCGGCGAAGGGGATACTGCAACGTACCTCGCGTACTTTGATCGTTGCGACACGCAGCGAAATGCCCCAGGGTTTTGCAGACGTTTATACCTTGGCGGAACTCCTGAAAACAGCGCCCGACGCGACGGATCCCGAGGTAGGGGCCGATGCTCCCGCAGCTTACATGCTCACGTCCGGTTCCACGGGCCGTCCCAAGGCGGTTTGCCAGTCCCAGCGCATGATTCTGAGCAACCTACACCAGGCCTGGCAGATTCTCGGTCAGGCGGCGGGCTGGTCCGATCGTATGCTCGACTGGCTGCCCTGGAGTCATGTGTCTGGCGCGTTCAATCTCTACGCGGCGGCGGTGTTCGGTGGAAGTTTGTATATTGATGATGGCAAACCCGTCGCCGGTCTTTTTGAGGAAACGATCGCCAATCTGCGCAGCATGTCTTTGCGCTACTTCTGCAATGTGCCTCTGGGCTACGGCATGCTCGTTGAGGCCTTGCAGCGAGATGCTGAACTTCGAGAGGTGTTTTTTCGCGATCTCCGGCTGATGCTCTATGGCGGTGCGGGGCTATCGCAGCCCGTTATGGATGCGCTCCAGGGCATGGCGGTGCAAACCTGTGACCACCGCATCACGATGACCACGGGCTATGGTCTGACGGAAAGTAGTTCGGGTTGCATGGCCATCTATTTCCCAACGGATAAGGTGGGCATCGGCCTTCCCCTGCCGGGTGTTGAAACTCGCCTGGTGCCTCTGGAAGACGACCGCTACGAGATACGCTTGCGCGGCCCCAATGTGATGGCGGGGTACCTGAACAACCCCGAGGCGAGTGCCGACGCCTTCGATGAGGAGGGGTGCTTTCGCACCGGCGATGCTGCCCGTTTCCATGAGGCCTCTGATCCCGAGCAGGGTCTCGCCTACGCCGGTCGCCTGGTGGAGGAGTTCAAGCTGAACTCGGGAACCTGGGTACAGGCCGGTGCAGTGCGAGCTGAACTTCTCGCTGCCCTGGCGCCCCTCGCGTCGGATGTGCTGCTGTGTGGAATCAACCGGGATTATCTTGCCGCGCTACTGGTGCCGAATGTCCCAGCCCTGACGGAACTGGTGGGGAGCGACGAACCCCTGGGCACAGGATCGCAAATAAACGAACACGCTGCGGTGCAAACCCGTTTGGCGGAGTGCCTCGCTAACTACAACAGGGTTCATCCGGGGAACAGCACGGCGGTACGCCGGCTGGCTTTCATGGCGCAGCTACCGGACCCCCAGCGTCACGAAATCTCTGACAAAGGCACCATCAATCAACGGATCGCCGCGGAGCATCGCGAAGCGGAAATTGAAACCCTGTACGCAACCACACCGCCATCCTGGGTGCTTGAGGCTGGCTGAAGCGATGAGAAACCAATGAATATTGAAAACTGCACAGCTCTGGTTACGGGAGCCAACCGTGGCATCGGAGCGGCATTTGTTGTCGCTCTGCTGGAGGCCGGGGCGAAACATGTTTATGCGGCTTGTCGTGATCCCAAGGCGGACGACCTGGAGATCGACGCCAACGACGAACGGATTACTCTCTGTACCCTTGATGTGACGGATGAATCGGCTATTGGCGAACTCGCGGCGTCTCTTGGCGACGTGCAGCTTTTGGTCAATAACGCCGGCTATTTTGCGGGCACGACGCTGCTGCAGGCCCCCGACGGCCAGGCAGCGCGGCAGGAAATGGATGTGAATTACTTTGGCCCCTTGTTTCTCAGCCGTGCCTTCGCGCCGCAGCTCGGGGCCAATGGTGGTGGTGCCATCGTCAACGTACTCTCCGCAGCTGCCATCGTGCCGGTGCCCAATATGGGCGGTTACAGCCCATCAAAATTTGCGGCCCGTGCCATGGGTGTGTCCCTGCGGGCGGAGTTGGGCGAGCAGGGAACCCAGGTGCACAACCTTATTGTTGGTTCCATCGATACCCGCATGGCCTCCCATGTAGAAGGTAAAAAAGAATCACCGGCCACCGTCGCCAGGGCGGGTCTGCGTGCCGTACGAAAAAACATCCCCGAGGTAGACACCGATGATTTCGCGGTGGCTGTTCGTGCTGCTCAAGCCCGGGACCCGGGCCTTCAGGAACGGCAGATGGCCGCCATGCTGAAAATGGAATCGCTTAACACCGGTCGCTGATCCCCGGAAAGGAATCTACCTATGTTTGAACTGTTATTAGCCAACCTGCTTTTGCTCCTAACCTGCATGGTGGGATTGTGGTTGTTGAGTATCGCCCTGGGAGACGTGTCCTTTGTCGATAGCTTCTGGGCCTTCGGCTTTGTGGTCGTAGCCGCCGCCTGTTACCTGGTTTTTCTTCCCGCACCCCGCGGCGTCCACAGTCTGGCCCTGCTGGTGGTTACCGCAGTTTGGGGGCTACGCCTTGCGGGTTACCTGATGCTGCGCTGGCGCCGTGATGGGGCCGATCCACGTTATGTGCGCATGATCGAAAAGGCTCCTGGCAATCCCCACCTTTTTACGCTGCGAAGCGTTTTCCTCTTGCAGGGACTGATGCTGTGGACCGTCTCCTTGCCCATTCAGCTTGGCATGGGCGTCGATGGTGGAGTTGTCCTTGGCCCCCTTGCCTTTGCGGGCCTGGCGCTGGCTGTGGTCGGATTTCTTTTTGAAAGCATCGGTGATCGGCAGATGGCCCAGTTTCGTTCAGATCCGGCAAACCGCGGTCAGGTTATGGATCGCGGACTTTGGCGTTACACCCGACATCCAAATTACTTCGGCGATGCCTGCGTGTTTTGGGGGCTGTGCCTTATCGCCTGGTCCGCCGGGGCCCCCTGGTGGGTGGCCGCCGGGCCGTTGTTGCTGACCTGGACCCTTCTGCGTTGGAGCGGCGCAGCGCTTCTCGAGCGCCGACTCAAGCGATCCCGTCCGGGCTATGAAGAGTATGTCGCGCGCACCAGCGGCTTCGTGCCCTGGCCACCTCGCGAGCCGTCCTGATGAGTGCTTGTGACCGCGTAGCCATCATCTCCGGCGCAGGTAAGGGCCTGGGAAGAGCCTATGCCCATTACCTTGCCGCACGTGGCGTTGCGGTGGTCGTCAACAACCGCCGCCACGCCAGCGATACGGAAACCAGTGCCGATCGTGTTGTGCGGGAGATCACCGAGCAGGGCGGTCAGGCGGTAGCGCATTTCGGCGCAGCCGAGGATCCTTCCACAGGAGAAGAACTTCTCGCTTGTGCCCTTAAGCATTTCGGACGCCTGGACGTGGTTATCGCCAATGCGGGCGTATCCGAGGCCGCGAGTTTCACGCGGCAAAACCCCGAGCAGTTTGCCCAGACTCTGGAGATCAATCTTCTGGGCACGGCCTATCTTCTACTGCCAACCTTCCGTCATCTCTATGAGCAGTCGTCGGGTCATGTTCTGGTGAGTACATCGGCGGCGGGTCTCTACGGTGAGCATGGCCTGCCCGGATATTCCGCAGCCAAGGCCGGTGTTATCGGTTTGATGCGCAGCCTGGCCATCGAAGGGCGATCCCATAATGTGCAGGTGAATGCCATAGCCCCCTTTGCCCGCACTCAGATGACCGATGCCTCCATGAGTGCGGCGGCGATAGAAGGTCTCGCTCCGGAGGAAGTGGCGCCGGTAGCAGCAGCTCTCGTGGCTAAGGATAGTCGTACAACGGGTGAGGTAATCGTTGCTGCGGGTGGCCGTCTTGCCCGCGCCTCGGTCTGCAGTGGGGCCGTGCGTATCGCCGACGCCAGCGAAAAATCGGTGAATGCAGCACTGGCCGAGGTATTCGCGGACGGTCCCCATGACACCTATCCCGGCGCTGTAGCCATGTTTCAGGACTTCATGAGTCCAGCTAGCCCTTAGGGCACCGACCATCACAAGGAACGAGTCATGGACATCCTTCTGAGCATTGCACCGGCCCTGGCGGCCAACCTCGGCCTGGCGTTTGCGGCGGTGCTGATCCTTTGGCTGATCAGTATCCCCCTGAAGGATGTGAGTATCATCGATATGGTCTTCGGCGTGGTGATGACCGCCATCGTCGCTGTTTCTTGGATGGGAGGAACTGCCGAAGAGCTTGGCGCAAATTTGCTGTTCGTTCTTGTGGTTTTGTGGGCCCTGCGCATGACCACCCATCTTGTGCGTCGCAATTGGGGGCATGGTGAGGACCCGCGCTACAGCAAGCTGCGCACCTGGGTTGATGGCGAGTGGGCGTTTCACTGGTTGAGTTTGCGCAAGGTCTTTCTGCTGCAGGGAGTGGTGCTGTGGTTGGCCACGCTCCCCGCGCAAGTCTTTCTCTTGCTGCCGGGTGCTCCCGCGCTTCCCCCGCTCCTTTGGCTTGGCGCGGTGGTAGCCGTCCTTGGCCTGGTTACCGAGACCGTGGCCGATCGGCAACTCAAGGCCTTTCGCAGCAACCCCGAGTTGCGGGGTACGGTGCTGCAAACGGGATTGTGGCGTTACAGCCGCCATCCCAATTACTTCGGTGAGCTGTGCTTTTGGTGGGGGATTTTCCTCATGGCTTGTGCCCAACCGCTGGCCCTGCTTACGGTGCTTGGACCGCTTGCCTACAGCCACCTCATCGTTAACGTCACGGGCCAGGCAACTCTCGACAAAAAGCTCGCCCGGGAAAAGCCGGGGTACGCGGAGTACATGGCCCGCACCAATGGGATGATTCCCTGGCCGCCCAAGGCCTCTGGATAAGTCTTCGCTGGGGTTGCTGCTTTGTAGCTTGTGTTAGGACGCCGGTGGAAGCGTAGCCAAGCCCTGTCGCACCGCCCGTTCGACGTCATCCGTGTCGACGCGATTGGCATCTTCGACAACCATGGTGATTTCAACACGCCAGAGGACGTCGCTGGATGTAGCATCGAGAAACACCAGCAAGATGTCTCCCGTTTGTACGGCACCGCTGAGTTCCTGGGCGTTGTCTTCTGAGGCGCCATCGATCTCGCGGTTTACAGAGCTTCCATACAAGCCATCGTTGGAGCCACCGTGGGCCAGTTGCCCATCGTTGAAGCCTGGTACCGCGAGGTATTCGATCAAAAACTCGGCGACGGACTTGTCAACGCGCTGATAACCCAGCTCCGACATTTTGTCTTCCACTCCTCGGCGGATGGCCGGGCTTTTTTTTACCAGGACATCTCTACTGGAAGCTGTCTGCGAAGGTGGTTCACTGCGCCAGGCGTAGCGGGTGTACTGGGTCTCGGAAAACGTTTCCGTCGAAGCGGGGGTGACGTCTACACCGCTGCAGGCACTACCAAGGGTTATTGATGCCAGGGCAAGCATGCGCAGCATGGGAGCCGGCGTGCGGAGAAATCTTGCGGTGATCGACATAGCTAACCTCGCCACGCGACGAACGCGTTTAAAACGGTAGCTCAAGCCTATACCGGGCGACGCTCACGGTCTATCACGCGATCAGGACCATCTTGAGCGCAGCGCTGCCTGCGCCCAGAAAGGTCCTAATGCAATCGGAACTCCTGGCAAGTGGGTGGAGTGCTGTGGGTTGGTGCCGCGGCCCCGAGCCGCGGCTCCGAGTAGGGCGCTCAGGTCTCGCCGCGGGCCTTCGCCAAATCCGCTTCCAGGTAGTCAAACACATCTTGTTCGCTGCACAGGGGTGTACGGGTGTGGGGAAAGATGTGTTGGGGCCGAACTTCTCGATCAAACCAGATGTCGCGACCACCCCGGTCCGGTCGCGTGGACGCTATCCACAGGGCTGTGTCTGCGCCCTCCGCAGGTGTGCGGAGGATGGCACCCTGGATGCGGTAAAACAGGGGTAGAGATTGGCGTACGCCTTCGGTGCGCGCCCAACCCGGGTGCATGACATAGCTGCGGCCACCGCTGGCTTGTAGACGATCATCCCAGTGGCCCGAGAGGGCCACCTGCCCGCGCTTG
>DIYG01000182.1 GCA_002428935.1 Halieaceae bacterium UBA6060 | reverse complement strand
GTTCACAAGGTAAAAGAGAGCTGACTTAACCGCCGTCGAGATACAAGGTCAAAGACTGTCCCGGCTGAAGATAGCGGTCGGGATCCAGGTCGTTCCAGGCGATGATGTCATCGATGGTGATCTTGAAGCGCGTGGCGATTTCGTAGAGAGAATCGCCCCGACGCACCCGGTAACCCCGTCGGACCCCGGTCCGACTATTTTCCGCCATGGCCAGGCTTTCCTGCCAGGCGGCACTGTTGGGAATCATCAGGGTATCCCCAGCGCGGATCAGGTTGCCGTTGATGTTGTTCACAGCGCGTAGAAGCCCCACCTGTGTATCGAAACGCTTGGCGATGGTGATGAGACTGTCCCCCCGGCGGATGCGGTAGTGCTGCCAGGTCACCCGATCAGACTCGGGGAGCTCCGCCATGGCATTTCGCACCTGGGTTGCTGCATGTACGGGAACGAGAATCTCGTCACTCCCTCCTGGGGCCGTCGCCCAGCGCAACTGTCCCGGGTTAAAGCGGCGAAGTTCCAGAAGGTCGATTTCTGCCAGTTCGGCTACCCGAAGCATTTCGATTTGACCGCCGGTCGGTACGGGGCTGAACACCGGATGATTGGGGACTTCAGGTAGCGAGAGCTCAAGGGCTTCTTCAAAGGCGATGAGGGTGCTGAGCGCAATCAGTCTTGGCACATAGTGGCGGGTCTCTCGGGGGAGTTCGAGGGACCAGTAATCGGTTTCCAATCCCCGGGCCGTGTTGCGCTTGATGGCCCGTTGCACGCGACCCTTGCCCGCGTTGTAGGCCGCCAGGGTCAGGAGCCAGTCACCGCCGAAGTCCTTGTTCAGGGCCTGTAAATAGTCCAGGGCATACCGCGTGGAGTCCCGCACGTCCAGGCGAGCGTCATACCACCAATCCCTGCGCATACCCAGATAGTCTGCGGTGGCAGGCATGAACTGCCACAGACCGGCCGCCCGTTGATTGGAAAAGGCAAACGGGTTGAGGGCACTTTCCACCAAAGGCAGTAGGGCGAGCTCTATGGGCAGATCGCGACGCTCCACCTCGGTAACCAGATAGTACAGATACCGTTCGGCCCTCGGTCCAATGAGCTCCAGGTATCGAGACTGACGCAAGTAATGCTCTCGCGCAGCCCCAATCTGCGCATTGTGCATGGTGTGGAAACTGAGTTGCCGGCGAATTCGCTCCCAGACGTCATTCGGCGGAGCCACAGGACGATTCGCATCACGACGGGGTAGGGGCGTCGCCGGGGGCAATAAGCCGCCTCCGCTGACTACGACATCGGTTCCCGGCTCATCGGGTACAGGCTGAGTGCTGCAGGCCGCGAGGAGCACTGCCTGCAGCAGCAGTAGAGGTAAGAAACGGCCCACAGGTCGAATCAGAATTCGTCTTTCCAGGCGCGCAGCGCCGCAAAGATCCCCACAGAATCATCGGCCGTCAGGCTGTTCCCCTGGGGGAGCGCCTCGCGCAGGGCGGGCAAAGCACTGCGCAAGAAGGGGTTCGTCGCCTGCTCCAGGGCAATTGTCGAGGGCACCGTAGGTGTATCTCTAGCGCGCAGTGCCTGGGCGTCCAACTCCCGTTGTTGCAAGGCGCTATTGGCGGGATCGGCTGCCCTTGCGAAGGCCAGGTTAGCCAGGGTGTATTCATGGGCACAATAGACCGCCGTTTCCTCTGGCAAAGCGGCCAGCCGCTGCAGAGACTGGTGCATCATCTCCGGCGTACCTTCAAAGATCCGCCCACATCCCCCGGCAAAAAGGGTGTCTCCACAGAACAGCAGGGCTTCGGGTTCACGCTGAAAATAGGCGATGTGATCCAAAGTGTGCCCGGGCACGGTGATGACTTGAAAGTTGTAAGCCCCGATGCGCAGTTCGTCACCGTCGCCAAGGCTGTGATCAATCCCCTGGATGGCGCCATTGGCTGGACCGTACACAGGGCAAGCATACTCATCCTTCAAGGTTCCAAGACCACCCACATGGTCGAAATGATGGTGGGTAATGAGAATTCCCGCCAGGGTCAGATTATGCTCGGCCAGGGCAGCGACCACAGGCGCAGCGTCTCCGGGATCGACTACCAGGGCGCTGCCGTCACCGTTGTCCAGAAGCCATATGTAATTGTCAGAGAATGCCGGTATGGGATGAATAGTCGCCATGGGTTACTGGTTCGCCGTGCTGTGGAATTGTTAGAAGATTTTCCTATCCATCGAGGTAGTAAACGTCGACGGACGATATTGCGCGCCGCCTCGGCAGTGACTACCCTGCGGTGTTGTGAAGGGTGACGCGAACATGCAGTCTATCGAGATTTCCCAGGCGCTGGAATCCTGGTACGCGCGACATAGGGGAAGAGAGCTCTTTAACAGTTTCGGTGTTCGCCTTCAGCCCATCTTGGATTTGGCCTTTGGCTATCACATTCTGCAGCTCGGCCCCCTTGCTCAGCACAGCCTCATCACCCGAAGCCCGATCAATCATCAGATTTTCGCGACCGCAACCGTGGGTGAGCAGTCCGAAGAGGGCGACTCAAGCAGCCCTCGCACGTCGCTCCTCTGCCATGGGGACGAGTTGCCCCTTGAGAGCGACAGCATGGATATGATCGTGGCGCTCCACGCGCTGGAGTTTGACGAGCACCCCCATGGTTGCTTGAGGGAAATGCAGCGCGTGCTGCGGCCCCGCGGACATCTGGTGATCGTCGGCTTCAATCCCAACAGTCTCCTCGGGCTTTCTCTTTATGCTCGACGCCTTCAGGGCCAAAAGCTCTGGCGGCAGCATCGGCCCGTAAGTCTCCATCGTTTGACCGACTGGCTCAATCTTCTCGATTGCGCCCTGGAGGGCGTCAGCCATCTGTACCCAATTCCTGTTTTCGGCCGCGGGCGTTTACGCCGAGCCGT
>DIYG01000026.1:86230-102782 GCA_002428935.1 Halieaceae bacterium UBA6060 | reverse complement strand
TAGGGGAAGGATTTGCTGTAAGGCGCCGGGGGGCAGGGCTTCCGGCAGGGCGAAGTCGTCGTCCCGTGAGCCGCTCCGGGGCCCGATGAGACATCGGACTCCGGCGGCCTGGACGCGTTGCACGAGGGCGTCGCTGACGAAGACGGTGCCGGGAATCATTAGGACTCGATAGGCTTCGAGGGAGTCGTCGGGCCCGACAATGTCGATGTCCCAACCCCGTTGCCGCGCTGCGCGATAGAAGTGGAAGGCCCACTCCAGATGATCCGAGGCGGGCCCATGGGGCTGTAAGCGGGTGGCCCAGCAGGCGCGATAGTCGAACAGCAAAGCCACAGAAGCCTGGTGAGGCTCGGCGTCGGGCAGGGTATTCAGCTCGCGCCGGATTCGTTTGAGACTGTCCCAGGCGGGCGCAGCGCTGCCATCGGGTAGGCGCAGACCCGCATGCAGTTGCTCCTGGGCGCGCGGCATTTGCTGGAAGCGAAAGTAGCTGACCAATTCCGCGCCGTGGGCGATGGCCTCCATGGCCCAGAAAGCGGGCGCGTTGCCTAGGGGTGCCGCGTTCGCGGGCGCCCAATTGACGGGGCCGGGTTGTTGTTCCATAACCCCAAAACGACCGTGCCCCACGGCCCGGTACAGGTCGTGATGAAAGGCCGCCCAGTCGGGGTGACCGATTCGTCGGTAACGGAGTTTCTCTTCCTCTGAGAACCAGCTCTGCTCGAGAAAGCCCAGGGGATAGCTGTCCCAGGTGGCGACATCCAGATCTTCGGCAACGGCAAAGTGATCAAAATCCGTGAAGTTGCCCATGAAATTATGGGTGATCCAGCGGTCCGCCCCGGCCGATGCGCGAAGCAGCTCGACCTGACAGCGGTTGAAGTGCACGACTTGATCGGAGGCGAAGCGCCAGTAGGCGAAGCGATGCGCGGGGTTGGCTTCCGTGGCCGTAAGATTCGGCAGACCAACGTCTTCAAAGCGTCGGTATTCCTGACTCCAAAACACCGTGCCCCAGGCTGTGTTGAGCCTGTCGATAGTTCCGTAGTGTTCCGCCAGCCAGCGTTGGAACGCCCGTTGATCCGCTTCCGCGTAGCTTAGGGTCGTGTCATGACAGCCGTATTCGTTGTCCAGTTGCCAGCCTTCGACGGAGGGATGATTGCCATAGCGATCGATAACGGCCCGACTGATGCGCTTCGCCTCGCGCAGGTAGTCCTCACAGGCAAAGCGGTAGTGGCGACGGGAGCCAAAGCGCCGGATACGTCCGTTGTGATCCACGGGCAGGGTGTTCGGGTAACGATCGATAAGCCAGCGTGGTGGGCAGGCCGTGGGCGTGCACATGATGATGCCGAGACCGGCATTTGCCAGGGTATCTATCGCCTCATCTAGCCATTCCCAGGAAAATCGGTTGGGCTCGGGTTCGATACGCGACCAGGCGAACTCGGCGATCCGTACCTGTTCAATGCCACCTTCGGCCATGGTAGCGGCTTGGGTTGCCCAGGTTTTCGCCGGCCAATGCTCCGGGTAATAGCAAACTCCAATCTTTGCCAGACTCATGGGTTGCTGCCTGTTGTCGTAATTATCCGTTGGATCACAGGTGATCGACGATCATTGTAAACCGCAGGCGGGATCAGCGGTCAGCCGTTGTCATTTTTCGTCCTGTTATCCTGCGTTTCTCTATACGCCTGCAGATGTCACCGGCGGCCCACTTTTTCGGACGCTCTGGCCCTGGCCTTTCGGGCCCTTGGGATAGAGAATTAGCGGCTTAAAAAATAAGCGTATCAATCTCACCTCTAACACTGGAGAAGCCCATGGCTGGTAACGAAGTACTCACGGAAGCGAAAGACGGCGTCCTGATCATCACCTTGAATCGTCCCGAGGCCAAAAACGCCGCGAACAAGGCCCTGGCCGAGGGTGTCGCGGCGGCTATCGATGAACTGGAAAGCAATGACAGCCTGCGTGTGGCTATCCTGACGGGTGCTGGCGGTACCTTCTGCTCTGGTATGGACCTCAAGGCTTTTGTCTCTGGAGAAACGCCTCAAATCGAGGGCCGGGGCTTTGCCGGACTCACGGAGTATCGAGCGAGCAAACCTATTATCGGAGCTGTTGAGGGTTATGCCCTGGCCGGTGGCTTTGAGCTGGCCATAAGCTGCGATCTGGTGGTTGCAGCCGATAACAGCAAGTTTGGCATTCCCGAAGTGAAGCGGGGCCTGGCCGCGGCCGCCGGCGGCCTGGTCAAACTGCCGAAGCAGATTCCGTCACGGATCGCCATGGAGCTGGCTTTAACCGGGGACTTTATCAGTGCGCAGCGGGCCTACGATTTGGGATTGATCAACGCCATCGCCGAACCGGGCAAAGCGCTGGATGACGCCATGGCCCTGGCGGCGAAGATCGCGGCAAACGGACCCCTCGCCGTAGCGGCAAGCCTCAAGGTGGTCGCCAGCGCTCAGGACTGGAATAGCAATGAAGCTTTCGCCGAGCAGCAGAAGATCGTGATGCCGGTGTTTACCAGCGAGGATGCCATCGAAGGGGCTACCGCCTTCGCCGAGAAACGTGCGCCCAACTGGAAAGGCAAGTAGGGAAGGTCATGAGCGAAGCGTGGGTTATCGACGCTTGTCGGACACTGCGCGGAATCGGCAATCATCATAGAACGGGTCGCGTACTAGCCGTTGCGGCCCTGATCTAGTCTTCGAGGACATTTCGTTGTACGAATTTAGTGAGCAGTCCCTGGCGTATCAGGATCAGTTGCGGGCCTTTATGGACGCGCACATCTACCCCAACGAAGAGATCTACCGCGATCAGCTGGTCGCAGCGGAGCATCGCTTCAGCTACTTGCCAGTCATGGATGAACTCAAACGCAGAGCCCGAGAGGCTGGCCTTTGGAATTTGTTCATTCCCCCCAAGCTGGCGGAGTTTGCCGATCACGAGGGTCTGAGCAACTTCGATTACGCGCCCCTGGCGGAACTTATGGGGCGAGTTCAGTGGTGTCCCGAGGTGTTCAACTGCAACGCCCCAGATACGGGGAACATGGAAGTGCTTATGAAGTACGCCACCCCCGAACAACAGGAACGCTGGTTAACACCGCTCCTGGCGGGGGAGATCCGTTCCTCTTATGCCATGACCGAGCCGCAGGTAGCGTCGTCGGATGCGACCAACATTGAACTGTCCATCCGTCGCGATGGGGATGAGTATGTCCTGAATGACCGTAAATGGTTTATCACTGGTGCCATGTATGAACGCTGTGGTTTGTTTATCGTTATGGGCAAGTCTGACCCGGACAACCCCAGTCGCCATAAGCAGCAATCGCAGGTCCTCGTGCCCCGGGATGCGCCGGGCTTAGAAATCATTCGCCCGCTGACGACCCTCGGCTATGACGACGCACCCCTGGGCCACGCAGAGTTGCGTTTCACAGAGGTTCGGGTTCCGGTGAGCAGTATGTTGTTGGGCGAGGGGCGAGGCTTTGAAATTGCCCAGGGTCGCCTTGGACCGGGACGCATTCATCATTGCATGCGTCTCATCGGCGCCGCGCAGCGCTGTTTGGAACTGGCTTGTCAGCGCGTCACCCAGCGCCACACCTTTGGCAAAGCCCTGGCCGAGCACCAGTCAGTGCGCGAAGATCTGGCGCGCTGTTTTTCCGAGATAGAGATGATGCGTCTTCTGGTTCTAAAGACCTGCCAACGGATGGATGACCTGGGCGCCAAGGGAGCGATGGACCTTATTGCCGCCAGTAAGACCTCGGTACCGATCATGGCCCAAACCGTCATCGATCGCTGCATGCAGGTGCACGGCGCTGGTGGTCTCACGGAGGACTATCCCATGGCGGAGGCCTACAACTACGCGCGCTGGTGTCGCCAGGCCGATGGGCCGGACCAGGTGCATCTTATGGCTCTGGGTAAACAGGTGATTCGTCGGTTCAGTGACGCCTAGGTTTTCTTCGTGACGGAAGTCAACGAGGGGAGTCCAGGAGCTTCCTATGCCGAGGGGGCCTTGTCTCGGCGGCTCCGTGCTCTTGTCGTCTTGCTTATGAGCGCCACCTTGTGGTGTTCCCGGGCGGGGGCCGATGTCGCCCTGGACGTGCCCTTGACCGTGCCTGTGGCATACCTTGAGCGTCAGGCTTTGGAACTTCTGGAAATCGACGAGAACGGGCAGGGTGTAATCGTCGCCGACGCCTGTAATCGCCTTGAACTTTGGGATTTAAAGCTCGCCGCGGTGCCGGTGCTGACCGAGGGCGCGCCCGCTGCGGTCGACACGATAGATGATGATGGAGCAGAGCATTCCCGCACTCAGGAATTAGAGTTGCTTATCGACGTCGCCACCCGTGCCCACGCGGGCGCATCCTTGTTTGGCCGATGTCGTGGACCAGGCCCCCTTGAGGGACGGGTGTTGATGCGTCTCGTTCCGGCAAGTGAGGAGACTGGCGCCGCGGTGCTTTTTGATGCCACGGCTGCGGAGTTTCGCACGGCCGATGGCAGCGAAGGCCTCCTAACAAAACCTAGCCGCGTGCTTGCCGATACGCTCCTGGTACCCAGGCTGCAAGACATGCGGGTGGATGTGACCGATGCCCTGGCCCAGATAGACGCGCTCCTTGAGCGCTTTGTCGGTCCCGGTGCTGACGGCGCCCCCGCGCTCGCTGATAAGGGACGCCTGACGGCGGCCGCCATGAGCGAAGAAGGTATGGCGGTGACCCTGGGGTTTGTATTGGCGGACCGCGAACCTTTGGCGGAACCCCCAGCGGAAACCAACACCGAGGGGGGATTGATTGAAAAACCGGCGAGTTCAGACACTGGTTCCGATACGGATTCTGCGACGGTTGAAAGAGCTACCCCAGCCCCCGTGGCGGCCCTCGATAATCTTCAAGAGAGTGATTGGCAGCGCCTGGAAGATGAGCTTGATGGTTTTCTCACGGTCATCGTGCAACATCTCGCTCTTCAGGCCCAGGATCGCGATCTGCAGCTCGATTTCATGGCTTTGCTGATCGATGTGCGCATGCGCGTGGCGGCATTGCTCCGTGAGGAAAACGCACTGGAAGGGGAAGACCCCCTGCGACAGTTGTTTCTGGAAACCTGGTCTCGTCTTAGTGAGCTTGTCAGTCGAATGCCCAGGGATGAATCCTCGGCCGAGGCTGGTCTGCAGTTGGCTTCCTTCCTCGCAGCGGGTGACGCCCTGTATCTCGCGGATGAGTTGGGGCCCGCCTATGGCATTGAAGTGAGCCGCGATGGTTTAAGGCGCCTGGCACGTTTGCTCCTGGAAGGTGATGTGCCCGTATCGTTTACACCTCTACCCAGGGAACAAGATCCAGCGATGCAGGCCCTTTTCGGCTTTCGAGCGGCCGCCGCCGTGGAAGCGGGAGCGGTCGATTTACAAAATGATGCGGATACGGAGGGAGCGCTGCTACCACCACCCTTGTCTTGGTTGCGGAGCTTAAGCCCCGTGTCGTCGGCTTATGCTGCGGACCCCGATCCTGCGGCTCTGTTGCGGCAGATTTTTCCCCAGCGGGATAACCTCGACTTGTATCTCGGGGTGGTGTCTAGCTTGATGAAGCAAACGCTGGCCCAACACTGGACGGATTCGCGACTGAATGAAACACAGCAACAGCTCTTCGAACCTCTGGTGCGCGCCACGGCCTGGAAGGAAACCTGTTGGCGTCACTACTTACCGGCAAAGAACGATGACGAATCCCTTCGCGTGATTCGTTCCGGGGTCGGTGCCGTGGGTATGATGCAGATTGTGGGAAGGGTGTGGCGGAGCTTGTTTGATCTTGAGCGCCTGGAGCAGGACGTGGATTACAACCTGGCCGCCGGCGTCGATATCCTGGAGCACTATTTTCTCGACTACGCCGTGCGCCGGGGTGAACATGAGCATCCCGGAGGACAGAACAATCTGGTGCGGGCTACTTATGCGGCCTACAACGGTGGTCCGTCCAAGCTTAACCGCTATCGACGGGACGGTGTCTCAGCGAGGGCCCGAGCTGTCGATGAGCAGTTTTATGCTAACTATCAGACCATGGTAAAGCGACCCTGGCCCGAGGAGAGCCGCTGCTATGTGCGTTGAATGCGGGTTGGAATTGATCCTTGAGATTAATCCTTGAAGCACCGTGTGGCGCTTTAGGGTTATTCAATAACTAGAGTAGGGGGTGCCTCGCGGTGATCCCTAGAGCCATGAAATTTGGAGGTACGATGAAAAAGCTGTCCGTAAATGCCCTGGCGATTGGCGTCCTGTCCTTATCGCCCCTGGGCATGGCTTACGCTGACGACGCCAGAGCTGCGAGTAGCGACTACGAATTTGGCGCCCTTGCTTATCGGAATGTAGGGCCTACTCGTGGTGGGCGGGTCACGGCCGTCGCGGGCACGGTTCAGGAGCCAGGGACCTTTTATCTCGGTGCTTCCGGGGGTGGTGTGTGGAAAAGCACCGATTACGGGGAGCGCTGGTTCAACGTGTCGGACGGGTTCTTTCCCACACCGTCCATTGGCGATATCAGTGTGTCGCAATCCGACCCCAATATCGTCTATGTCGGCACGGGCTCCGACGGTTTACGCTCCAACGTGATTGCCGGTCGCGGCATGTATCGCTCCATCGACGGAGGAGAACGTTGGGACGCCATCGGTCTTGAGGACGTGGGTCAGATTGGCGCCGTAGAGATTGATCCACGCAATAACAGCGTGGTGTGGGTGGCGGCCATAGGTCAGGCCTTCAATGCTAACCCCGAGCGCGGGGTGTATCGCAGCGTCGATGGGGGTGATAGCTGGGAGCGGGTTCTGCATATCTCGGATCAGGTGGGATTCTCAGATCTGGAGCTGCTTCCCCACAATCCGGACATCGTGCTGGCCACGGCGTGGCGCGCTGAACGTAAGCCCTGGACCATCATCAGCGGCGGATCACCGGAAGAGGGTGGACTGTACAAGTCCCGAGATGGTGGTAAGAGCTGGAGAAAAATCACCGACGGTTTGCCCGAGGGACTTATTGGCAAAATTGATCTGGCGGTATCCGCCGCTGATTCCCGTATTGTCTACGCCCTTGTAGAAGCACCGGGAGACGAGGGCGGCCTTTACCGCTCCGATGACCAGGGCGAGAGTTTTCAGCTGGTATCCAACAAGAAAGGATTGCGCACACGGCCTTTCTACTACACCAACGTAGATGTTGATCCTCAGGATCCAGATACCGTTTACGTCATGGCCACGAGTTATTATCGCTCCACCGATGGCGGCAAGAGCTGGGAAGAACTAGAGCCACCCCACAGCGACAATCACGATATGTGGATCAACCCCGAAAACCCCGATCTGTTTATCCAGGGTAACGACGGCGGAGCGAATGTTACCCACAATGGCGGTCAGACCTGGTCGACGCAATTCAACCAACCGACCACGGAGGTTTATCAGGTCGAGGTAGACGACCAGTATCCCTACTGGCTCTACGGCGGGCAGCAGGACAACTGGAGCACGATAGCCGTCCCGGCGCGGCTGCCGCGCGGTGTGCAGCACACGAACGCTTTGCTGCTGGAGACGGGTGGTTGCGAAACCGGCCCCGCCGTACCCAAGCCGGGCGATCACAATACAGTCTTCGTCAATTGTAAAGGGCGCTTTGGAGTCTTCGACAAACGAACAGGCACGGAACGGAGCTACTACGTGGGAGCGGCAAATATGTATGGCCGAAACCCCAAGGACTTGCGTTACCGTTTTCAGCGGGTCTCACCGGTCCATGTGTCCCCGCATGATCCCGAGACCGTGTATCACGCCTCTCAATACGTTCATCGAACGCGAGACAACGGGGTTACCTGGGAAACGATTTCTCCGGATTTGACCGCCTTCGAAGCCGACAAGCAGGTCATTTCTGGCTCACCCATAACCCGTGACATTACCGGTGAGGAGTTTTACTCAACGATCTATTCCCTGCGTGAGTCCACCCTTGAGCCCGGAGTGATTTGGAGTGGCGCGAATGATGGCCCCGTTTTCGTGTCCCGCGATGGCGGCGACAGCTGGAAGGAAGTAACGCCTCGAGGGGTTCTCGGTGGCCGCGTGGACTCCATCGAGCCCAGCCATCATGAGCCTGGGGTCGCCTACGTGAGTGTTTTGCGCTACCAGCTGGGAGATCCCAAGCCTTACGTCTACCGCAGCGAGAACTACGGTCAGCGTTGGCGTCTTCTGAGCGACGGCAACGGGATTCCTGAAGACTTTCCGGTCCGGGTCGTGCGAGAGGATCCAAAACAACCCGGTCTTCTCTACGCGGGCACGGAGTATGGGCTGTTCGTATCGCTGGATGACGGCGCGAACTGGCTCAGCTTGCAGCAGAACTTACCGGTAACGCCGGTAACGGACCTCAAGATACATCGCGACGATCTCGTCCTGTCGACCATGGGGCGCGGTTTCTGGGTGCTGGATAAGGGCCCCGCAACGCTGCGACAGGATCCTCTGGCGGATAACGATGAGCCCCGTCTGTTTGCTCCTGCCCCTAGCATCCGCTATCGACAGACGCTGCGGGGCCGCAAGGCTGAGGACGTGCCGCAGTACCCGACCCCGGCGGTGTATATCGACTATCGACTTGGGGAAGAGGGCGCGGATTCTCTTCTTCTGGAGATTCTCGATGAGGCCGGTGATGTTCGGGTTGCCTTCCGCAACGCCGACGAAGACTCTGATAAAGAGGCGGTGGTCGAAGACGATATGGCGATGAATACGCTGCTTTCCCTCGCTCAGGCCTCCCTCACCACAGAGCCCGGTATCAACCGCTTTGCCTGGGATATGCGAGGCCGCGGTGCCTGGCACAAGGAGGAAAAACGGCGCTATACCCGTGGTCCTCTTCTTCCGCCGGGAACCTATCGTGTTCGCCTTACGGTCGATGAAGCGGTACTAGAACAATCCCTGGAACTGCTCGTAGATCCCCGGGTTGCGGCAACGGGGGTGAGCGAGGCCGACATCCACGCTCAGATTGGTCTGCAGACTGAGGTGCAGGCTTTGTTGTCTGATGCCCGACGTTTGGCTCACGACCTCGAGAAGGAACGGAAGGACCTGCCTAAAGATGATTCACGGCGAGAACTTATTGACGCGGCGCTCGAGGAGTTGGTCACGGCAAAAGGGACTTACATGCCTCCGGGGCTTATCGCGCAGATAAACTATCTGTATCGCATGTTGGGGAACGCAGATCAGGTGGCGGGCAAAGAAGCAGAGGATCGTTTTGCCGTGCTGAGCGAAGAGTTTAAGGAGCTCTCGGCTAGGCTATAAGCTGTTTGCAGAGGTAGTGCGTGGTGCCTCGAAGAACCGAAGCACCACGCTCAAATCAGGGCTGGCGCGGTATCAACAATAGTTCCGTTTGCCGGCCGTCGATGTAGTAGACCGACTCTCCTGTGAAGAAAGCGTCCTCTTCCAGCATGATCCGTACCGTCTTGTTCCATTCTGGTACTTCCGATTCGGCGTACAACTCGATGGAGTAGGCGGTGTTGGGATACAGAGGGTAGTCACCGGTACCGGGAACGCCGTCCTGCTGGTCCCACATGCCGATGGCCGGGCCTGCGCCGTGTCCGTGATATCCGATGGGGTGACTGTAGATTGACGGTGTAATGCCCTCGTCCTTTGCCTGCGCGAGGCTGCTAGCCAGAACCTCGTTTCCCGTGCGACCTGAGGCGAAGTTCTCCGTGAGGATGTCCTGCAGGCGATTGCCCGACGCCAACGCCCGGCGTAGACCCTCGGGTGCTGTCGTTTCACCGGCACGCAGCACGTACGCATGTTGCTGTGTATCGGTGTTCAAGCGCAGATAGGTGATCCCAAAATCCACGTGCAACAGGTCACCCGGTCGGATCACCAGGTCGTCGTGCATAGAGCTGACCGCATTCTTCATATCTTTCACCGGCGCGGCGGCACGCTGCAGCGATACTGAAGGGTGAAACCAGGCGTTCAAGCCCAAACCACGAATACGGTCCCGATACCACCAGGATACATCCCGGGTGGTGGTAACCCCCGGCTGGATGACAGACTCCGAGAGGCCCTCGGCGATTATGTCGTGGGCAATGCGACAGATCTGCGGGTACACCTCCATTTCCAGGGCACTGCGGGTTTCGAGCCAGCCGACGGCTAGATCCTCTGCCGACACCAGGCGTTGTCGCAGGCGGGGGGGTAGGGCTTCTCGGAGCAATTCATCTTCTGTGGCGACCAGGCCGTCGGCGAGGGCGAAGGTCTCGGAGCGGTTGATACCAATGGCCTTTGGATCCCGCTCCTCGATAAGGCGAGCGAGATGCTGCCATTGTTCACCGTCTTGCTCCTTGTCCCAGGCCTGTTTGAAGGTGTCACCGACGCCGTAGCGAGCGATGGCCAGGGTCTCAAGGGGTTGATCCTCGCCGCGATCGTGAATCAGCAGAATGGTCCGCCGCCGCGCGGACTGCCAAGTGGAGGGTAAGAAGGTGCGGAGTACCGGGTCCTCGTTGTACTCCCGGGAGACCAGCACCCAGAGGTCGATACCACTGCGGCGCATGATGTCGGGGAGCACGGTCTGTACCCGGTGTTCCAGCCAGCGATCAATAACCACTGCCCGCTCCCCCATGGGAAGAATTCGCGCATCCGACGCGCTGCTTATGGATGCCCCCAGCAGACTTACGCCCAGGCAGAGGAAGCACAGCAGACGCGCCATCGCGGGTTGCTGGCGGTATCGATGCAGGTTCATGGAGATGCTCCTGAGTGGTTGGCGATGACGGCGCAGTTCACCACAGGCGTCGTCGTCGCTGCAATTGTTGGGGCTATGGAGGGTACGGTAGCGGTGAGATTTGGGGACAGGGAGAAGGTTTATGTGGACTGTATCGGTGCATTCACCGGTGATTGTCCATCGGCGGTCTTCTATCCCCAGAGCTCTGAAGATGGCGGTTCTACGACACCACCGTCGCCGTAAGACAGACCGTTGGCCACATCTTCGGCGAGTAATAGGGGACCGTCGATATCAACAAAGCGACAGCTTTGGCCAATGATGTAGCTCGGCGCCATGGATAGGGAGGTCCCGGTCATGTTCCCGACCATGATGCCCATGCCCGCCTGTTGCGCAGCTTCTACCAGGGCCAGACCTTCCGTAAGACCGCCACATTTGTCCAGTTTGATATTCAGTACATCGTAGCGCCGTGCGGCGGCGGGAAATTCACCGAGATGCAGGCAGGACTCATCTGCCCCGAGGGGTACCGGTGAGCGGAAGCCTTCGAGAACCTCATCGCCGCCCCGGGGTAGGGGCTGCTCGATCATGGCAATACCCAGGCGTTCGCAGTGGGGCAGATAGTCTTCCAGGGCCTCAAAGGACCAACCCTGATTGACATCCACGATAAGGGAGGCATCGGCTCGTGCCCGGCGAATTCCCTCGAGTCGTTCCATGGGGCGATCGTCGTCCAGCTTTATCTTTAGATGGGGAAAACGTTTTGCCTCTGCGGCCCGTTCGGCCATGACTCTCGGCTCCTCAATGCCCAGGGTAAACACCGTGGTGAGTGTTCGCGGTGTCATATGCAAGAGATCCCAGATACGTCGTCCCGATTGTTTGGCCTGGAGGTCCCACAGGGCACAATCCAGGGCGTTGCGAGCGCCGCTGGGAGGCATGATGTCCCTTAGGAGCTGAGGAGTCAGGTAAGCGGGCAGGGTCGGTAGCTGGCGGGTCAGTTCGCCGGCCATGCTCTCAGCTGTTTCATCCAGGTAATAGCTGCCGACGGCTTCTCCGTAGCCCACATGGCCGCCGCTTTTTACGGTCACCTGGAGCGTGTCCGTGTGAGTCCATACATGGCCGGTAATTGCGAAGGGCACTTTCATGGGGAAAGAAACGATATCGAAGTTGATCTCCATGAGGTTCTCTCCCAAAAGGTTTAGATTCGAGCGATGAGGGCCCCGGTGCCGTCGCGTACGGGGTCAACGCAGGGCAGTTGGTACTTGTCTGCCAAGGCTTGTTGATATCCCCAGCGATCGCGCTCTTCGAGGCTGCTCGTGTTCACGCTAATACCCAGACAACGGATATTGGGGTTGGTGAGACGACCGATGGCCACGGTTCGCTCGATGACCTCACCGATGGTGGGTAAGGAGAAGTGGTCCCAACCCTCAATTTGGGTTCGACCCGCGGCGTGGCACACGACAAAAGCATCGGGCTGCGAACCGAGTAACAGGCCGTGACTTACCGCGGCGTAGCCCGGATGAAAGATGCCGCCCTGGCCTTCGATAACATCCCAATGATCGGCTTCGTTGGCCGGCGACAGTAACTCCGCTGCTCCACTGATGAAATCCGCCACCACGCAGTCAATGGGAATGCCGCATCCCGCGAGCATGATGCCCGTTTGTCCCGAGGCGCGAAAATCGGCGGCATAGCCCCGGTCTCTCAGGTCCTTTTCAAGCTGAAGAGCGGTGTACTTCTTCCCCAGGGCACAGTCGGTACCGACCGTGAGCAAGCGCATCCCGGATCGCTTCATGCCCGTACCCACGGGAATTCCCTCCGGCGGTACCCGCACGTCGACGAGGCGGGCGCCCCCTTCCTCGGCGGCGATTTGAAGTTGCTTGATGCTGGACAGTCGCGTGTGGAGTCCAGCGACGATATCCATGCCTTGGCGCGCGGCTTCACAGAGGGTCTCCAGCCAGCTTTCTGGCAAGGCGCCGCCGATAAGAGCTGTTCCAATCACCAGGGAGCCGACCCCCGCATCCACTGCCTCGGCAACGCTCATATCCTCGAGGCCAAGATCAATCGCGCTGTCTGCGAGGCGTAGCTGACCGGCGCAGAGATCGGCGCGCCAGTCGACAAGGCCCTTGCCGGTTTTGGCGTAGGTCACACGGTGTTCTTCTCCGAGGAAGACAAGATACGGCGGGCGAAGCGTCAGTTTCTGCATCGAGGGATTCATGATTAATTGCGGGAGCGTCGAGGGCTTAGCCACGCCTGGCGGTGAAATGGATACGCTCGGCCATTTCCGGAAGGAGCACTGCAGGTAGATCGTGGGCCATACCGCGCATCACGTGCAGTTCGCCGTTCGGCAAATGCTTGGCCGTATCGACGCCGCACTCAAGCTTCACCAGAGGGTCTTCATCTCCGTGTAGCACCAGAGCCGGGGCCATAATCTGATTGAGCAAGTCGCGGCGGTGATCCGCGGCGACGATGGCGGCAAGTTGTCTGGCCACCCCTTCCGGGTTGTAGCCCCCACGCTCCACCGCAGCCGCTGCCGTGTCCCAAAGCTCTTCTTCGCTTTTCGGGTGTGTGCGGCTTTGCAATACGCGGCGTACGCGGACGTTGCGCTCGACGATGGACTGCACATCTTCAGGGTCATCGGGCTTGAGCATTAGCGCACGGGTTGCCATCGTGTCAGCGCGGGGGAGGGATCGGTGCCCCGTAGTCGACATGATGGAGGTCAGGCTTAGGGTTCGTTGCGGGTACTTTGCGGCAAACAGTTGCGCGATCATGCCGCCCATGGATGCTCCGACCACGTGGGCCTGAGATATGCGCAAGGCATCCAAAAGACCGACGGCGTCGCGGGCCATGTCATCCAGGGTGTAGCTGACGCGAACGGGAAAGCGCAGGCTTCTCAGGCCGACCAGCAGAGGAATGCTCGGCGGCCGGCGGCCGTGCAGTTTTTCCGATAGGCCAATATCCCGATTATCAAAGCGCAGGACGTGGTAGCCCAGATCCACCAGATGCTGACAGAAATCCTCGGGCCATCCGGTGAGTTGGGTGCCCAATCCCATGATGAGTAAGATGGTCTCGTTCCTGGGGTTTCCCTGGGAAAGGTATTCGAGTTGTACGTCGTTGGCGGTGATGTGCGGCAAGGTTGTGGTTCCTGGGGAGAGTGAAAAATCGTGGGGTGATGGCCAGGGCTGCCACCCGTCTCGTCAGCGTCCTTTAAACACGGCTTTGCGACGTTCCACGAACGACTGTACACCTTCGGCGGCATCTTCGCTGGCCATGATAGGTTTTAGGGCCGCGAACATTTGCCTGGCCAGCGCGTCGCGGTTGTCGGTCTGGGCGAAGCGACTCGCTTCCAGGAGCCCCTGCACCGCCAAGGGCGCGGCCTGGGACACGGATCTGGCCAGTTCCAGGGCGCGATCAATCTGCGCGCCGGGTTCCGTGAGTTCCTGAACCATACCCCAGAGGAGGGCTTCTTCGGCGCTCCAGCGATCTCCCGTCAGCAATACTCTTTGCGCATTGCTCCAGCCGATATCTCGGGGCAAGCGAAAGGTAGCGCCTCCACAGGGGAAGAGACCTCTTTGAACCTCCAGCATTTGAAACTGCGTGTCGCGAGCTGCTATACGAATCTCTGTGTTTAAAAGCATCTCTACACCCCAGGTAAAGCAGTAGCCCTGGACCGCCATAACAACAGGCTTGCGATGTAAGGGGCCGTGAACTCCCATGGGATCGATCTCGCCCTCACCCAGGGGCCAACCTTGACCGCCGCCAAAATGGGGCGCCCATTGATCGAGCTCTACGCCTGCGGTGAAGTGCTTGCCTTCGGCGGAGACCACCGCCACGCGAAGCTCCGGGTCTTCATTCAGGCGATGCAGGCCCGCCCCCAGGCTGTGATACATCTCCAGGCTGAGAGCGTTGTATTTCTCCGGTCGGGCGATATGTAGATGCAGAACATGTTCCCGCGCGGTGATGTCTACCTGGGCCATGGGGTACTCCTGAGGATTTAAGGCGGCCTAGTCTACGGAAGCTGTTCCATGACGAAAACTGGTCTTTCCGCGGGCGCTGTGATTTTCACGCCTAAGAATTATGCCCAAAGGGCGCGCTCAGAATCCCCACCAGCGATGAAAATCATCATCGTGATACGGAGTTCCGGGCGTTCCCTGGGTTATCCTTCGCACCCACAAAATAAATGTGGCGCTCCTCGTGGTCCCTTTCGGCCCGTGAGCACGTCGTCGGAGTTAGCTTTTATGATCAAGTCAGGTCTCGGATTCTTTGCCCTGGTGCTGGCGCTGAGTTTGCCGGGTTGCGGGAATGAACCATCGGGCGGCGCAGATGCGCCAGGGCAGGGGGATGTGGCACAGGAAACAGTTATGGAAACCCACGCCTACGGCAGTTGGCCTTCGATTGTATCTGCGGCCTCTTTGGTGGAGGGTGCTCGCGGGATCTGGGGGCTAAGAGAGGATGGCGGTTTTCTTTATTGGTTGGAATCCCGGCCCGAGGAAGGGGGTCGTACAACTATCATGCGCTGGCAAGAGGGAGCAGAAGTCGAAGAGCTCTTGGCACGGCCTTGGAACGTACGCACCCGTGTTCAAGAATACGGAGGCGGTGCTTTGCTGGTTGCCGAGGGCTTCCTATGGTTTTCGAACTTTGCGGACCAACGGCTGTATCGGTTTTCCGTGGGACAGGAGCCCATCGCCATCACCCCAGCCGGCCAACTTCGCTATGCAGGTTGTGCTTTTGATGCCTCCCGGGAGCGTTTGATCTGCATTCGCGAGGATCACCGCGGCCTCGGTGAGGCGCAAAATACCCTGGTCGCCATCCCGGCGTTCGCTGATGGAGAGCACGAAGGAGAGGTATTGTTCTCTGGCACGGACTTCGTTTCGGCACCCCGCCTGGCAAAGGACGGTTCAAGGATTGCCTTCACTACCTGGATGCATCCCAACATGCCCTGGGATAGCACCACGCTGCATTCCGCGCAGTTTGATGACTCGGGGTCCCTGATGGACCTGCAAGAGCATAACCCTTCCGTCGAGGAAGCGGTCATTGATCCACAGTGGGCCGACGATGGCAGGCTTATCGCCCTATCAGATCGGGACAATTGGTGGGCTCCCTACCGGGTGGAAGGCAGCGAATTTCACCCCATTGCCACGGGGCTTGAAGAGCAAGAAATCGGTGGTCCAGACTGGTCCATCAACACGCGGTACTACTATCCCCTGGAGAACGGTGATTTGTTAGCCATCGCCCGCTCCGGGAGTACGGAAACCCTTCACCGAATCGACGCGGATGGGGAGAGTACGCCTCTTGATTTTGCGGCGGTGAGTTACGGAAGCTTCGTGCTTCACAATGACGCTCTGTACTTTACCGCGGGCTTTGCAGATCGACCGGCGGAATTGGTACGCGCCTCCTGGGATGGCGGTGCTCTGACGACGATCCGGCGTTCTCGAGATTCTTCTCTTGCAGCGGCTTGGATTCCTGACTTTGAGCAGGTGTCCTTCCCCATACCCGGCGGAGGTGAAGCCCATGGTGTTTACTTTCCGCCAACCAATCCCCAGGTTCGCGCACCGGACTATAGTGCTCCACCACTCATCGTCGCCGTGCATGGAGGGCCCACCTCCGTGGCGGGTGTGAGCTACCGGCCGGAGCACTACTATTGGACCAGTCGCGGCTTTGCGGTCCTGGATTTGAACTACCGGGGTAGTACGGGTTTTGGTCGCGCTTATCGCCAGGCACTTTACGGAGCCTGGGGTATTGCCGATGTAGAGGATGCGGTGGCGGGGGCGAGCTGGCTTGCGGAACAAGGTTTGGCTGATCCCGAGCGGCTGATCATCCGCGGAGGCAGTGCCGGTGGGTATACGACCCTCGCCGTGCACGCCTTCCACAATACCTTTGCCGCCGGTGCATCGTATTTTGGTGTATCGGACATCGAGGCCCTGGCGAAAGACACCCATAAGTTTGAATCGCGCTA